>JBASNZ010000089.1:0-25056 GCA_049657775.1 Coriobacteriia bacterium
CGACGTCGCGCGCGACACCGTTGAGTCGACGCCCGCGATCCTTTCACGCGCCTCCGAATTCGACGTGATGGTCACGACCGGCGGCGTGAGCATGGGTGACTACGACGTCGTCAAGGACGTGCTGGAGCAGATCGGCGAGCTCGATTTCTGGAAGGTCGCCATGCGCCCCGGGGCGCCGCAGACCCATGGCGCCATCGGCGGCACGCCCTTCTTCGGACTACCGGGCAACCCGACATCCACCATGGTGGGCTTCGAGCTCTTCGTGCGTCCGGTCGTGCGCAAGATGGCGGGCCACACCCGGCTCCTGCGCCCTCGCCACCCGGTCGTTCTTGCTCACGAGATCAAGAAGAAGCCGGATCGCAGGTATTTCATGCGTGCCAGGGCCGACAGACGCGACGACGGCACGTACATTGCAGCACTCTCGGGGGCGCAGTCCTCGGCGATGCTCACGTCGATGCATCGTGCGAACTGCCTGCTCGTCCTGCCCGAAGGTGAGTCGTGCTTCGACGCGGGGGCAACCGTTGACTGTATCCGCCTCGACATGGAAGAAGGAACACAATGAGTAGCGACACCCCCAAGGAACTCGACCCCCGGTGGGCCGACCAGATCACACCGGAACTGACCGATGCGATCCTCGGCAAGGCCGTTGAAGGCCGCATCACCTGCCCCGTGCTGCGCAAGCTGGCCGAGGACCAGGGCGTGGTCTACAAGGTGGCGGGTACCGCCGCCGACCTGGCCGGCGTGAAGGTCAAGAACTGCGATCTCGGGTGCTTCTAGCGTGAGCGAGGGGACCGGCATCCCCGTCGTCTCGATCGTTGGCAAGAGCGACTCGGGTAAGACGACGCTTGTGGAAGGCGTGGTGCGCGCGCTCGTCGCGCGCGGCCACCGCGTTGCCACATGCAAGCATCACGTGCACGAAGTCGATATCGACATCCCCGGCAAGGACTCGTGGCGCCATGCGCACGCCGGCGCGTCGGTATCGATGATCGCCTCACCCTCGCAGTTCGCCGTCGTGCGCAGGGTCGACGAGGACCAGCCGCTCGACGTCATCACGGGTGAGGCGGAGCGCGCAGGATGCGGCATCCTCATCACCGAAGGCTTCAAGCGCGCGGGAAGCATCCGGATCGAGGTCTCCCGGCTTGCGCGCTCCGACGAACTCATCAGTGAGCCTGATGAGCTGTTTGCGCTCGTCAGCGACAACCCCGAACTTGAGGTGCCCGGCGTGCCGCGCTTCGATCTCAACGATCACGCCGGCCTCGTCGACCTCATCGAAGACACATTCCTCTCTGGCGGTGACGCATGATGGCGACGGATTCACACGGACGGCGTATCGACTACCTGCGGATCAGCGTCACGGACCGCTGCAACCTGCGGTGCGTGTACTGCATGCCTCCCGAGGGTGTGCCGTGGAAGGCCCACGAGGATATCCTCTCGTGGGAGGAGATCGAGCGCTTCGCGTCCGTGGCCGCCGAGGAGGGCATCTCCAAGATCCGCCTCACCGGCGGCGAGCCGCTCGTGCGATCCGGCATCGTAGACCACGTGCGACGACTGCGCGAGATGACAGGTATCGAGTCCATCGCTATCACCACCAACGGCACGCTGCTGCCAAAGTACGCAAAAGACCTGGTAGATGCGGGGCTCACCCGCGTCAACATCTCGCTCGACACGCTCGATCCCGCCACCTACACGAGCATCACGCGCGGCGGGAAGCTCGAGGATGTGCTTGCCGGTATGGAGGCCGCGTTCGAGGCGGGCATGGACCCCATCAAGATCAACGTAGTCGTGGTGCGCAGCCTGGAGCAGGACCTCCTCGGCTTCGCGAAGATGACGCTCGAGCGTCCGGTGCACGTGCGCTTCATCGAGTACATGCCGGTGGGCGGCGTGGAGCTCGAAGGTACCGCGTGCTCCAGCAGCGAAGGGGAGGGCTGGACCGAGGCGGACACCGTCCCCTCCGATGAGACGCTCGCGTTTCTCACCGAAGCGGGAGCGGTCGCCGGCTTCGGTGAGCTTCAGGCGGTCGCACGCGACGACGCCCCCGGTGGGTGGGGCCCCGCACACTACTACCGCTTCCCCGGCGCGCCAGGGACGCTTGGTGTCATCTCACCGCTGTCGCACCACTTCTGCCGCGAGTGCAACCGTTTGCGGCTTACCGCGGACGGACGCCTCAGGACGTGTCTGTTCAGCGACGATGAACTCGACGCCAGGGTCGTGCTCCGAGAGGGTACCCCCGAGGACGTCCACGCGCTCATCAAGACCGCGCTTGCCAACAAGCCCGAGAGCCATAATCAACGGATCGGCACGATCCGCCGCATGTCTCAGATCGGAGGCTGACGTGGGCGATACGCCCAAGCTCACGCACATCGACGAGTCCGGCGCCGCGCGCATGGTGGACGTCGCGGGCAAAGACGTCACGCACCGCCGCGCGGTCGCATCCGCGAAGGTGCTCATGGACGCCACGACGCTCGAGATGATCATCAGCGGGCGTGCGGCCAAGGGCGACGTGCTCGCAGTGGCGCGTGTGGCGGGGATCATGGCGGCCAAGAAGACCGCCGACCTCATCCCCATGTGCCACCCGCTGGCGCTCACGCACGTCTCGGTCGACCTCGAGCCCGAGTACTCGGCCATCAAGATCACCGCCACCGCCGAGACTGACGGCAAGACCGGCGTGGAGATGGAAGCGCTCACCGCGGCGGCGGTCGCGGGGCTCACGATCTACGATATGTGCAAGGCGGTCGATCGGGGGATGGTCGTCACCGACGTCATGCTGCTCGAAAAAGAGGGCGGGAAATCCGGTCACTACCTGCGAGAGGACTAGCAATGACAGACACGGCCACGTTCCCCGGACCCGGAGTGGTCACTTCGGTCAACCTGTCCGAGAAGAAGACCGTCCGCAAGACGCGCGGCACGCGCGGCGTGCTTGTGGAGAACCACGGCTTCGAGGGCGACGCACATGCGGGTGACTGGCATCGCCAGATCAGCCTGCTTGCGCAGGAGTCCATCGATACGATGGTCGCCAAGGGTCTTGACGTGCTTGCCGGCGACTTCGCCGAGAACATCACCACCAAGGACATCGACCTGCTCGGGCTCCCGATCGGCAGCATCGTCCACATCGGCGACGAAGCCGTTGTCGAGATCAGCCAGATCGGCAAGGTCTGCCACACCAAGTGCGCCATCTACTACCAGGCAGGTGACTGTGTCATGCCGCGGGAGGGCATCTTCGCGGTCGTGCACCGTGGTGGTACCGTACGTACAGGCGACGCCGTCGTCGTCGAGTCTCTTGGGGAGGGTACATGCAGCCACTCCGTATCGGAGTCCTGACCTGCTCGGACACGCGCTCAGCGGGCGAGGCGGAGGATACCTCGGGTAAGGCGCTCATCGCGCTCTCCGAAGAGCGGGGATGGCTGGCATCCGCGTATCACGTGGTGCCTGACGATGAGGAGTCCATCGCGGCTGCTCTCATAGAGATGGCCGATGTGGACGAGGTCGACGTTCTGCTCACGACCGGCGGTACCGGCCTTGGCCCGCGCGACGTCTGCCCCGAGGTCACACTCCGCCACGCCGACCGGGCGATCCCCGGCATCGCCGAGGCGATCAGGTCCGAGAGCCTCAAGATCACCAAGCGCGCGATGCTGTCGCGCGCCGTCGCCGCCCAGCGTGGCCGCACCCTCATCATCAACCTGCCGGGCAGCGAGAAGGCGGTGCGCGAGGCGTTCGCGATAGTCGCCGATCAGCTCGAGCACGCGGTCGAGATGATGGCCGGCGGCGGGCACTAGGAGAACCATGACCCACGACGGGATCAACTACCTCGACCACTCCGCGACCTCGTGGCCAAAGCCGCCCGAGGTCGTCGCGGCTGTCGTGGACGCGCTCGAGCGCGCGGGAGGCAATCCGCACCGGAGCGCGCACTCGCTCGCGCTCGCGGCGTCGCGCGTGATACTCGAGGCAAGATCGTCGGTGGCCTCTCTTCTCGGCGTGCCTGACTCGCGTGACATCGCGTTCGTACCGGGGTGCACGTACGGCCTCAACCTGGCCCTCAAGGGAATCTTGCGGCACGGAGATCGTGTCGTGGTCTCCTCGGTCGAACACAACGCGGTTTCACGGCCCCTGGCACGGCTGGCCGCCTCGGGGGTCAAGATCATCACCGTGCGAGCAGACACGACCGGACTCGTCGATCCCGACGAGATGGAAGCGGCTGTGATGGGCGGTGCGACCAAGGCGGTCGTCTGCCAGCACGCGTCCAACGTCACCGGAGCTATCCAGTCTGTGGGGGACCTCGCCGATATCGCGCACGCCGCAGGCGCGGTGCTCATCGTCGACGGTGCGCAGGCGGTGGGTCACATCAAGGTGGACCTGACGGCGCTCGGCGCCGACGTCTACGTCGCCTCGGGGCACAAGGGCCTCCTCGGCCCCCAGGGCGTGGGTGTGCTCTATATCGCCCCCGGCCTTGAGGTTCGCGAGCTCGTGCAGGGTGGGAGCGGAGGCCATTCGGAAGGCGACACCATGCCGCTGGAGAGACCCGACCGCTACGAGGCGGGTACGCCCAACACCCCCGCCATCGCAGGCCTCGGCGCTGCCGCGCGAGTGCTTGCGGTCTCCCTGGACGGCCTACTCGCCGAGGAGAACCGGCTGACCAGGCGCCTCATGGAGGGGCTCTCGGCGATTCCAGGGCTCCGCATCCTCGGGCCGGGTATCGGTTTGGAGCGGGTCCCGGTCGTGAGCGTGGTTCATACCAGCGTGGATGCCGACCGCATCGCCTTCGAACTCGACTCGCGCTATCGCATCGCCGTGCGGGCCGGCCTGCACTGCGCTCCGCGTGCGCACGAGACCGTCGGTACGCTCGAGTGCGGAGCGGTCCGGTTCGGGATCGGGCGGGGCGTCACAGAGGGTGACATCGACGCGGCCGTTACCGCGATGGGTGAGATCTGCGCGTGAGCGACACGCGCACGTTCGTGGCGTACGGCTTCGCCACCACGCACGACGCGCTCACAGGCGAGCAGCTGCTCGATGTCCTCGGCGTCGGCTACGCCACTATCCCCGCGCCGCGGGCGCTTGGCGCTCCGTGCGGGATCGCGCTCCGCGTGATCATGGAGGAAGCGACCGCCGCGGAGGCCGCGTTCACCATGGGTGGCCTTGCGTGGACCGGCAGGGTCGAGTTCGAGGATCGCACGCCCGGCCGATGACCCGGGCCATCGGAGAGCCGGTGGGCAGCCCGGGATGCGGCGCGTGGGGGAGTCGCCGTCGGCGTCGGGGGCCGTAGCCTCTAATCGATGATGACGACCGGCGTACCCACATCGACGCGGTCGTACAGATCCTCGATATCCCACATGTGCATGCGCATGCACCCGTGCGACGCTGCGGTCCCGACGGAGTAGTCCTTCGACGTGCCGTGGATCCGGATGCCGGGAGCATCGAGGTTGAGCGCCCGGGTGCCGAGCGGGTTGCCGGGGCCGGGGCCGATGGTGGGGGGCATGTCTTTGGCCCAATCAGAGCCCGGGTTGGACCATGTGGGGCGGTAGCGCTTGAGAACGATCTCCCACCAGCCACGTGGCGTGGGGTAGCCGGGTGTCCCCACGGCCACGCTGTAGGTCTTCTCGATCTTACCGTTGTTGTACAGGAAGAGTCTGCGATCGGAGCGGCGCACCAGGATGGCCTTGCCGATGTTCTTCTCGGTGACCTTGGGCTCAGCGTACGTGACCGTGAGTTCGACGGTCTTGATGCCTCCGGTGAGCGCCTCGGTCAGCGATGCGGTCATCGCCTCGACATCGACGGTCTCGCCGCGGCGAGACGGCATGACCTTGAGCTCGCGGGCATCGAGCGTGAGCGAGGCGTCTACCGCGGACGTGTTGACCTGCTTGGCCACATCCTCGATCCATGCGCCGAGTGCGGCAGAGTCGACCGTGACCTTGGGCTGCACGTCCGAGCCGGGATCATCCCGGGTCGCCCGCACGCGGACGCGCTCAATGAGCGATGCATCGGCCTTGGGCGCGAATGCTTCGTCTATCATGCCGTCCACGTCCACCGTGAGCATGCTGGCAGCGTCGAGTTCGAAGACCCTGTCACCGTGCGTGACCGTGACGGGCTCTGCCAGTGGCTCGGCCACGCGTTCTTTGATGAGGTCGGCCGCCTCGGCGCGGGGAATCCCGCCAAGTTCGGTGCCACTGACTGACGCACCTGCCGGCACGATCTCGCGGTGGAGGTAGTCGTCGGCTACGGCGAGCACGAAGAGTGTCGTTAGGGCGAACAGCGCCAGAGCCGCAAGGGCTGCGAGTAGGCGAAGCCAGATCGATCTTGTGGCCACGAGGAACTCCTTGCTCCTGCCGTGGTACACGGCGGTCGTCGCATATTCTACAATGGGATGAACATCTGTGAACACTCGGGGGGTGCGATGGAGGGCCGCCAGGCCGACGCGGTCTACCGTGGGAACCTCGATCGCCTGCTATCGAAGATCCGCGATGAGCGGGGACTCGATCTCTCGCAGTACCGCCCCCGGTACGTAGAGCGGCGGCTCGCGTCGCGGCTCCACGCCCTCAGGCTGCACAGCTACCGGCAGTATGCCGCCTACATCGACGAGCACCCCGATGAGTACGCGATGCTCATCGACACGCTTACGATCAACGTGACCCAGTTCTTCCGGGACTCCACGGTCTTCGATGTGTTCCGCAGGGAGATCGTTCCCGCGCTGCTCAAGGACAAGACGATGCGCCACCAGCGGATGATCCGCGTGTGGTCCGCCGGCTGTGCGACCGGTCAGGAGCCGTATTCGCTCACGATGTCGTTCCTCTCGGCCATGGGCGACAAGTCCAACGACTACCTTCTCACGATCCTTGGAACCGACATCGACCCCAGGGCGCTCGCCCAGGCCAAGAAGGCCACCTACGAGATCGGCCAGCTTTCGCACATACCCAAGGTGGATCAGGTCCGTTTCTGCGACGTGCAGGGCGACCACTTCACCATCCGGCCAGAAGTGGCCCGTCACTGCAAGTTCGAATACTTGAACCTTTTCGAAGACAAGCCGATACAGGTAGTCGACGTGATCTTCTGCCGGAACGTGTTCATCTACTTCAACCGGGAGGAGCAAGATCGTGTGCTCGGAGTGTTCTGGTCGGCCCTCGCGCGTGGTGGCTACCTCGTGCTCGGCCGCAGCGAGCGGATCGCTCCGTCGACCGTGGCACACTTCGAGCTCGTCAACGGTCGTGAGCGCATCTACCGCAAGCCGCTCGGCATGCCCTAGGCCTCGGTCTTTGTAGTATTGTAAGCAGCGGCGACCGGCGGGTTGCCTGGTACTCTTGAGGAGGGGACCGCTCGATGGAGAAGCAGTACCGTAGCAGCACGGTCACCAGGGGGCTTTCCTTCACATTCACGATTCTCACGTGGGCCACGATCGGTCCCGCAGTAGGAATCGGCCTGATCGCCACTGCGATCTTCGCGCTTGAGGTTGTCAAGATCGATCCGACCAAGCTCTTCTGGACGGCTGTTTTCGGCGGCGTCGTCATGCTCCTCTGCGCCGTTCCGGGGCAAATCCTGTGGAGAAAGGCGTTCAAGACACGGATCCTCGATCCTCTCCGGGAACTCGGCGGCGTCATGATCGAGGCAGGTAACGGCGATCTCAAGGTTCACGCCGAGAAGATCCACGACGACGAGATCGGCGTTCTCACAGAAGAGTGCAACGCCCTCATCGGGTCGCTCGCCGGTATCGCGGGTGCCGTACGGCGTTCATCGGAGTCAGTGACCAACGCGGCCACACAGCTTTCTGCCTCCTCCGAGGAGATCAACTCGTCGTCCATGGAGATCTCGTCCTCGGTCCAGCAGATCGCCCACGGAGCGGAACTGCAGTCCCGAAAGGTCGAAGAGACATCCTCGGCCATGGAGTCGATCACGCACACTGTCGGCGATGTCGCCCGACGGGCGGAGGAAGCCAGCAAGACGAGCGAGGAAGCCGCCAAGGCTGCCGTTCTCGGCGAAGAGGCGACGGGAGAGGCGATCAACAAGATCGCCGAGGTCCGGTCCGCCATCGAGACCCTCGCGTCGTCCGTCGAGGTCCTCGGAACGCGTTCCGCCGAGATCGGCAACATCGTCGATGTCATCACGTCCATCGCTGATCAGACCAACCTGCTATCTCTCAACGCTGCCATCGAAGCTGCGCGTGCTGGCGAGTCGGGACGCGGATTCTCGGTCGTCGCCGAAGAGGTCCGCAAGCTGGCCGAAGGCTCGGGCAAGGCCGCCGAGCAGATCGGCGAACTGATCAAGGACGTGCAGACGGAGACCGCCAAGGCACTCAAGTACATGGAGATCGGAACGACGGAGGTCATCGTCGGGTCCGAGGTGGTCGGCAGGACCGGCGACGCTCTTCGCCGGATCACCGAGGCCGTCACACGCACCTCCACGCTTGCCGAGGAGATCGCGTCGGCCATGTCCGGACAGGCGCAGCGCACGGTCGACGTGGACCGTGCCATGCACGACATCGCCGCCGTAGTGGAGGAGAACGCCGCATCCGCAGAGGAGACGGCCGCCGCCGCCGAGCAGCAAACAGCCTGCATGGAGGAGATATCGTCCTCCGCGCAGGAGCTTGCCGATATGGCACGGCACCTCGAAGAGTCCGTCCGCATGTTCCAGATCGACTAGGAAGGACCGGACGTGGAGGACACCGCCACAACCGGCTACAAGCAGTACGTACTCTTCCGTCTGGGAACCGAGGAGTACGGGCTTCCGATCGAGCGCGTTCAGAGCATCATCCGCTACGAATCGGCCACGCCCGTGCCGCATGCTCCCGAGATGATCGAAGGCGTCATCAACCTGCGCGGTCAGGTCATCCCCGTGGTCGACCTTGCTCGTCGACTGCTCGGCCAGGACCTTGAGCATACGTCGCACGCCAGGATCGTTGTCGCCGAGGGTGAGGCCGGACTTATCGGTTTGGCCGTTGACTCGGCCAGCGAGGTCGCCACCATCCCACTTGCCGACATACGTCCCGCTCCGGAGGCGACCCTTACCGAGGATACGGTCGACGCCTTCGAGGGCGTGGCCAATCATGGTGACCGACTCGTGATCCTGCTCGATCCGGAGAAGGCGTTACCGAAGGCGACCTATGCCTTGAGACCCGTCGAGGAGGAGGTTGAAGTAGATGTCTAAGACCATCCTCGTCGTCGATGACGCGGCTTTCATGAGGATGATGATCCGGGACATCCTGTCCAAAGAGGGTTACGTCATTCATGAGGCCGTGAACGGGCGCGATGCCGTGGAGAAGTACAGCGAGATCCGCCCCGATCTTGTGACCCTGGACATCACGATGCCCGAGATGGGCGGGCTGGATGCCCTGAAGGAGATCAGGGGCCGCGATGCCGCCGCGCGGGTACTTATGGTCAGCGCGATGGGTCAGCAGAAGATGATCGTCGAAGCGCTCGAGTCCGGTGCAATGGACTTCCTGGTCAAACCATTCCAGCCGACGAAGGTGCTGGAGACCGTAAAGAAGTGCCTGCAGTCGGCGCCGCGCTGCTGAGGCGGTCATGCCCTCCACGATCAAGGTACTCATCGTCGATGACTCGGCGCTGATCCGCCAGATGCTCACGCGAGCGTTGAGTCTTGACCCTCGCGTGGAGATCGTCGGAACGGCGAAGACTGGCGTCGAGGCCATTCAGAGGGCCATCGAGACGCAGCCCGATGTGATCACACTCGACATCGAGATGCCGGAACTCACCGGCATAGAGGCGTTGCCGCATCTGCTCAAGGTCACGCCCGCCCGGGTCGTGATGCTCAGCAGCGTGGACGACCCCGACACCACGTACCAGGCACTCTCCCTCGGGGCTGTCGACTTCATCGCCAAACCCAAGGACGGCTTCGCGACCTCGCTATCCGAACTCTCAGAGCTGTTGCTCAAGAAGATCAAGACAGCGAGCCGCGCGAACCCTAGCAGGCGGGCAGTCGTGGCCGAGGATCAGCTCCTCCTGCACGCCGAACTCTCGAGGTATTCCGATCTCGCTTCTCAGGTTTCTGACGTGTCCGCGCGTCCACGGCGCGCGGTCGCATTCGCCGCCTCCACAGGTGGACCTCCGGCGCTGGAGGCCGTGTTCTCGGGCCTCACGGCGGCGCTTCCCACGACCTACCTTATCGTGCAGCACCTTCCCGCTGGATTCACCGCCTCGCTGGCGCGCAGGCTCTGCAAGGTCACCGACATCCGTGTCGTCGAGGGGGCACAAGGTATGCCCCTGGAGACGGGGACGGCCTACATCGCGCCGCACGGAACACACATGACAGTGGAGGGCGAGACGGTCACCCGCATCAACCTCGAGCAGGGTCCGAGTATCCACGGTGTCCGGCCGGCGGCGGACCCGCTCCTCAAGAGCGTCGCCCGGCATTTCGGCGACCGGGCAGTCGGAGTGGTGCTCACGGGGATGGGCTCCGACGGAGCGCTCGGCATGAAGCTCATACAGGAGCATGGCGGAGCGACCATCGCCCAGGACGAGTCCACCAGCGTGGTCTGGGGGATGCCCCGGGCCGCGGCCAAGATAGGGGCCGCCGATCACGTGGTCCCACTCTCTAAGATCGCGGCCGAGGTCCGACGTTCTCTGCGTGAGGAGGTGTGAGCATGAGCGATGACATGTCCGCCTACAAAGATGTGTTCCTCTCGGAAAGTGCTGAGTATATCCAGCTGATCACAGACGGGCTGCTCGCCCTAGAAGACGACCCGAACGACCTTGAACCGGTCGAATCGGTATTCAGGGGCGCTCACAGCCTGAAGGGCATGGCCGCGGCAATGGGTTACGAGCGGACCGCGGAGATCACCCACAAGATGGAAGGGCTCATGGACACCGTTCGCAAGCGCGAACAGCAGGTGGACCCCGATCTGGTGGACCTCATGCTTCGCGCCGTCGATACAGCCAGGGACCTCATCGCCGACGAATCGACCGGCGGGACATCGGTCGAGACCGACACGATCGTGCAGGCGTTGCTGGCGCGCACGTCCGGACATCCGGCGTCTGTAGCGCCCGCAGTCGTGGAGGTAGCGGCTGCGACCGATGTCGCCACAGACGCATCAGACGACGGCAGTACGCTCAGGGTGACGATCACATTGGCGGAGAGCTGCGTCCTCAAAGCTGTCCGCGCGTACATGGCGATCAAGCGCCTCGGTCACATGGGTACGGTCGTCGAGACCGAGCCCGATGCGCGCAAGATCGAGGACGAGCACTTCGATCGCTCCTTCGCTGTGATCATTCGCACCCGGGAATCCGCGGACGCCGTCATCAAGGCGGTATCGGCCATCAGCGAGGTCGAGCGTGTAGAGGTGGCATCCGAGTCGCGAGCCTCCGTTCAGCCGGAGGCGCGTTCCAATGCGACGCGAGCGCGGAAGTCGGTGCCTAAACTGGCCGAGACCCAGACCGTGCGTGTATCGATCGGACACCTCGACAGCATGGTCAACCTGGTCGGAGAGCTCGTGATCATCCGTGCGCGGCTCGAGCGGATCGCGCACGACATGGGACACGCCGAGCTAGCCGAGACACTCGGTGTGTTGCAGCAGGTCAGCGGTGACCTGCAGCACGAGGTGATGCAGACCCGCATGGTTCCGGTGGGCAACATCTTCAACCGCTTCCCACGAATGGTTCGCGACCTGGCCCGCGACCTGGACAAACAGGTCACGTTCGAGATGTCAGGCCTGGACATCGAGCTGGACAGAACGGTCCTGGACGAGATCGGTGATCCGATCGTGCACCTGCTCAGGAACTCCATGGATCATGGCATCGAGTCGTATGAGACCCGGGAGCAGGCGGGCAAGCCGCGCAAGGGTACGGTTACTCTGTCCGCCGATCGTGATCGCGATCAGGTGCGCATCGTCGTCTCGGACGATGGCCGCGGAATGGATCCGGATCGAATCTGGGCAAAGGCGCTCGAGCGCGGTCTGGTGACAGCCGCCGAGCGCGACACATACAGCACGAGCGACATACTCATGCTCACGTTCGAGCCCGGCTTCTCGACAGCCGAGGTGGCGACCGCGGTCTCGGGGCGCGGCGTAGGTATGGACGTCGTGAAAGGCAAGATCGAGTACCTGGGCGGAACCGTAACGATCCACTCGGAACCCGGACGGGGCTCGTCGGTGGTGCTCACGCTCCCGCTGACGCTGGCGATCATCCAGGCGTTGCTGTTCGCGACGTCCGGTCAGGTGTACGCTGTGCCGCTCTCGGCGGTCTCAGAGGTTCTCTCGCGCGATGAGGTCAGACTCAAAACGGTGGACGGCAAACCGGTGGTCGTGTTGCGAGACGGCTTCGTGGCACCGTTGTTCAGGCTCGACGAAGTGGTCGGGGGCGCGGAGCGTCGCCGCCGGATGCCCGAGGCGCACGACCACATCGTGCTCATGGAAACGACCGACACGATTCGCGCGCTTGCGGTGGAGGAACTTGTCGGACGCCAGGAGATCGTCATCAAGCCGCTGTCTCCGCTCTTCAAGGATCTTCGCGGACTTGGCGGCGCCACGGTTCTGGGCGACGGTCGGGTTGCGCTCATTCTCGACCCGCGCACGCTGTTCGAGATGGGGGTCAAGGCATGAAGCCGGAGTCGCTCACAGAGATGCAACTCGACGCGATACGTGAACTCGGGAGTGTTGGCGCCGGGCATGCAGCGACCGCACTTTCGCAGATCCTTGGACACTCGGTGAACATCTCGGTGCCCGAGGTGCGGCTCGTCCCGGTCAGCGAGGTGCCGATGGTTTTCGGCGGCCCCGAGAAGCTCGTCGGCGCGGTGTTCTGCCGCTTGCTCGGCGACATCGAGGGCGGCATGCTCTTCATCGCTCCGCGAGAGGCGCTGCTGGCACTTGTCGACATGCTGCGCAGCCGACCCCTGGGAAGCACCAAGACGCTGGGCTCGGAGGAGGAAGGCCTCGCGACGCACGCGGCATCCCTTCTCATCTCGGCCTACCTCGCCGCGATCGGCCGTA
This sequence comes from Coriobacteriia bacterium, assembly GCA_049657775.1. GTDB lineage: Bacteria > Actinomycetota > Coriobacteriia > Anaerosomatales > Anaerosomataceae > JBASNZ01. The sequence continues at coordinate 12,920 of JBASNZ010000089.1, forward strand.
TGGCGGACCTGAACACGCTTCCATCGGCGCCCGCATTCGCCTACGACATGATGGGAGCCGTACTTGAGGTTGTGACGTCGGAGATCGGCATGAAGGTCGACACGGTGATCCTGGTCCTGGCACGGTTCATCGACGAGAACGCACAGGTGGACGCAGCCTTGTTCTACATGCCCGACCCCGACAGTCTCGATATCGTGCTGGGCAAGATGGGCCTCGCGTGAGAGCTGACCGATGAACAACGGGATCTTCAGTGACGGACCGTTCGGCGGAGACGCCCAGGTCATCTATGTAGCGACGGGCGGGTTCGCGCTTGCGGAGCATCCGCAGGTGCTCATGACGCCTGCGCTCGGGTCCTGTGTGGGTGTTGCCATGTGGGACCCCTATCACAGGCGGGGCGGCCTTGCTCACGTGATGCTGCCGAGTCCCGGCGACACGGTACGCGCTGGCAATCTCGACAGGTTCGCCTCCGAGGCGATCCCCAAGATGGCTGCCGGGCTTGGTGACGGCAGCGCGGTGCGCCGTCTGGTGGCCAAGATCGTGGGTGGGGCTGCCATGTTCCGGGGGGACAGTCGTTTGGCCGGTGTGGGCGATAGGAACGTGGATGAGGTTCGCACGCAGCTACGGCTTCTGAAGATACCGATCCTTGCCGAAGATACCGGTGGCAGTCATGCACGAACCGTCGAACTGCACCTGGACACAGGACTTGTTGTTGTGCGTAGCTACATGTATGGGATAAAGGAGCTTTAGCGAGTCTTATCGACAGGATCGACCGCCGACAGGACGGATGGCCATGGAGTACCCGGCGACCTCGGCCGCAGGGGCGGGAGCCCGCACAGGACAGGTGAATATCGCGATCGCCGGCGGCGGCCTTCGGGCGACCTCGGTGCTTCGCCTGCTGTCCGACGTGGAGAATCTCGCCGTCGTTGCTGTCTACGACTCCAACCGCGCCGCGCCGGCCGTACGCCTTGCCGAGGATCTGGGCATCTTCTCAACGACCGAGATCTCGGAGCTTGCGCAGATCTCGGGGCTCGACCTGGTGCTGGACATGTCCGAGGAGCCATCGGTCCAACGTGCGCTTGAAAGCCAGCGTCCGTCGGGTGTGGAGATCATCGCGGGGTGCGGCGCCGAGCTCGTGTGGGACCTGCTCATTGCCAAGAAGCGCTCCGAGGAGCAGGAGAAGATCTTCGTCGAACTCCAGGTGGCGTACGACAAGATCAGAAGCCATGAGCGCAGGCTCCAGGCAAGCAAGGAGGCTCTCGAGAAGGCGAACGAGGAACTCGAGAGCCGATTGGCCGAGATCTTCTTCACCCACGAGTTCTTCAAGGCGCTCACCAGCTACTCATCTGTGGACGACGTCGCTTCCCTCATCGTCGACGGCGCCAACGGCATCCTCGGCGCGGAGATATCGTGCGTCTACCTGTTCGAGCAGCAGACATGGACGCTTCGACTTCGCGCCAGCCAGGGCCGTCCCGAGGACGCGTTCCGGTCGGTCGTGGCCGTTTCGGAGACGATCGTCGGCGCGGGCTTCCGCGACGGGTTCACGCAGCAGTCGGACGTGCCGCAAGGCTCGGAGCTTGCCGGCTGGGTGATCAACCCGGAGGACGTGCGCTCACAGGTGGCGCTTCCATTGCGGTCGGGCGAGAGCATCATCGGCGTTCTCGTGGTCGCCTCGGCCACCTTCCGCGAGTTCACATCCGTCGAGCGGGACAGGCTGCAGGTCATCGGCAATCAGTCGTCCCTGGCACTTCAAAACGCCCTGCTCCACGAGGAGCTCGAACGACTCTCGGTGACCGACCGTCTGACGGACCTGTACAACCACGGCTACTTCCAGCAGCGTCTGGAGGAGGAGCTCGGCCGGGCCGCGCGATTCGGACACCAGGTCTCGGTCATCATGCTCGACATCGATGACTTCAAGCAGTTCAACGACCGATACGGTCACCCCAAAGGCGACCGGGTGCTTCAGGCGATCAGCGGGATCATCCACCAGAACCTTCGCGAGATCGACGTGGCGGCCCGTTACGGTGGCGAGGAGTTCATCATCGCGCTGCCCGAGACGGACGTTGCCGGTGCTGCTGCGGTTGCCGAGCGTATCCGCACGAGCATGGCCGCCCACCAGTTCAGAGTGGGCGAGAAGCTTGCGCCCGTCACCCAGACGGTCTCTTTGGGCGTGGCGACCTACCCGATGCATGCGGCCACCCCTGCCCGACTCGTGGAAACCGCCGACAAAGCCATGTACGAAGCCAAGCGTTGCGGTAAGAATCAGGTAGCGGTCGCAAACTGACAGTGCGGGCTTGGCCCCCGCGCGAGAACGGAGGGTGTTATGAGTCTGGCGCGCGCGCTGGCCGCATTGCCCGCCGACGAGGATATCGTGGACGCCGTTCAGGACATCATCGTGCTGTTCTCGCACCACGCGGGCGACTGGATCACGGTCGAGGATGCCGCAAAACGCGTGGCTCGTGTGGTGCCAGAGGTACGGCGAGTGCTCGAGGCCCTGCGAGCGGCCTTCGTGCTAGACTTCGACGGTGCCGACAGCTACCGGTACAAGTACGACGTGGGTGTGAGCATCGAGATAGACCGATTCCTCCATCGCACCCGCGTCCAGAAGAATCATGTGCAAACCAATGTCGCCCGCTTCAGGGAGCGCTACGGCTCGTTCAGCTAGCCTTCTTGAGGGCAGATGATCCGGAGTGGATGCAGTGAGCGTTCCCATCGAACGCGGAGCCCGTGGGCCTGCTGTCGAGGACATCCAGAAGCGTCTGTTGCGCCTGGGCTACCAGCTCGGTTCGTCGGGCGTGGATGGGGTCTTCCTTGGCGAGACGCTTGAGGCTGTTCGCGCCTTCCAGCGCACGCGATCGATCGCCGTTGACGGCGTGGTCGGTCCCGAGACCTGGTCCGCGCTTGTCGACGCCACGTTCACGCTGGGCGACCGACTGCTCTATCTCAAGTACCCCTTCTTCCACGGCGCCGACGTGAAGACGCTGCAGGGCGCCCTCAACGTGCTCGGCTTCGCGTGCGGGTCCTCCGATGGCATATTCGGCGCGTTCACCGAGCGCGCCGTCCGCGAATTCCAGCTCAACACCGGCCAACCGGCCGATGGCATCGTCGGTACCGACACGGTCCGCGCGGTCATGCGCTTGCAGCACGTGTGGCTTGGCAAGGATCCGACATCACCGGTCGCCCTTGCCGTGGCTCCCGCGCGGGCCTCGGACGTTCTCGCGCGGACGAGAATCACCGTGCACTACTCCGACGAGCAGGGACGTTTGCTGGGAGAGCGCCTCTCCAATCTGGCACGAGCCACCGAGCCGTCGGCGCGGGTCGAGGTGATCGCGGGCCCGTCCGATGCCGATAGCGATGTCCGACTGCACATCGGATCTTCGGTTGCCGAGCACCGCCCGGGGATACCCGTGGTGAGCGTCGGTGACGTCGACGACGAGGGCGTGGAGGCCAGGCTTGTCACCGCTCTCGCGGGCGTTGAGACGTGTCCCGAGGTGGTCATCGAGGTCACCGAGCCCGTGTACGGGGAGCGCGAGATGCAGCGCCTTACGGTCCAGCTGCTCGATGCGGTGTGCTCGGCGTTTGGGCCGGACGGGGTGTCCGTGGTATCATTGCGCGTCTGACGTACACTCCGGAACCTGCGTTAGGAGGGTCCGAACTGATAGCACGAAACCTCAAAACACCCGTTTGTCTTCTGCTTGCCATTGTGCTGATGCTTGGCGTACCCGCCGCGGCCACCGCTGCTCCGGTAGACACCAAGCGAGCGCAGGCCGTTCGCGTGCAGGCTCAGGTCGAGGTCCTCGACAACAAGCTCGAGATCGCCGCCGAGGAGTACAACGAGGCCAACTCGAGTTACCAGGCGGTCACTGCCAACGTCAAGAAGACCGAGGCGAAGCTCAAGAAGCTCACCGCGAGGCAGAAAGAGCTCCAGGGGCACCTGGACGTTCGCGTCGACGGCATGTATCGCACCGGCCCCCTGGGATTCCTCGAGTTGCTGCTGGGAGCGTCGAGCTTCGAGGAGTTCTCGACCACGTGGGACATGCTCTCGGCCATGAACGAGCAGGATGCCCAGGACGTTGCCGAGCTCAAGACCATGCGTAGCGAGGTGGCGGCCGCCCAGGCACAGCTCAAGAAGGACCAGGCGAAGGCCAAGACGGAACGCGACACGATGCTCGCCCGCAAGAAGTCCATCGATTCGCAGCTCGCCGACCGCAAGAAGATGCTCGCGGGGCTCGAGTCCGAGATCGAACGTCTCCAGGCCGAAGAGGCCGAGCGGGAGCGTCGCAGCTGGACTCCTCCTGACTACGGGAACCCCACAAAGGCGCCGCGCGGTTCTGTCGTCGCCATCGCACTTACCAAGCTCGGTGCGCCCTACAGTTGGGGAGCTTCAGGTCCCAACTCCTTCGACTGCAGCGGATTCACCATGTGGGTGTACGCTCAGGTCGGCGTGAGCCTGCCGCACAGTTCTCGCGCACAGATCGGCGTTGGCGAGCGCGTTTCCCGCGCCAACCTCAAGCCCGGTGATCTCGTCTTCTTCGGCGCCAGCCGGATCCATCACGTTGGCATCTACGTTGGCGACAATCGCTACATCCACGCGCCTCACACCGGCGACGTGGTCAAGATCTCAAGCATGGACAGGAGCGACTACGCGGGGGCGTGTCGCCCGTAGCACGATGCGCGCCGGTACGCGCACGAAGGTTTGTCGGGGGAGGGGCACGAGGGGATGTCGGCTTCAGGGCTTCTGACGCCGCTGCGCTCTAAAGACTACCGCATGTTGTGGCTCGCGCAGCTCGTCTCAGTCATCGGTGACAAGGTGCACCAGATCGCGATGAGCGTGATGGTGTACAAGGTCACGGGTTCCCTCATGCATGTGGGCATCATGCTGGCGATCACTACGTTGCCGGCGGTGCTCTTCGGTATGGCCGCGGGTGTGTTCGTCGATCGCTGGGACCGCCGACTCACGATGGTCGTCTCGGACCTGCTCCGCGCCGCGATCGTCCTGAGCATCCCGTGGCTCGTCCGGTTGGGGATGCCGTTCTTCTACCTCGCGGCCTTCTCCGTCGCCACGGTGTCGCTGTTCTTCGAACCCGCGCGACTCTCGCTCATCCCCGACATCGTCGAGCGCGATGAGTTGATGGCGGCCAACTCGCTCGACAACGTCACCACGTCGGTGTCCGAACTGCTTGGTCTCGCCTTTGGGGCGGGTCTGGTGTCGATGATCGGCGTGTCCTCGGCGTTCGTCTTCGACGGTGTCACGTTCCTGGTCTCAGCACGGTTCGTCGCACTCCTCTCAAAGCGGAAACGTGCGGTGGTAGAGGGTGAGCCGACGGAGCGCTTCTCCGGACAACTCGGTCGCGGCCTGAGGCACATCGGTGAGCAGCCGGTCCTTCGCGAGTTGGTGGTGGTCTACTCGCTTGCCGCTGCCGGGATCGCCGCCTCGATCACGGCCGTCAACGGCCTTGCGCTCGAGCGCTTCGGTACCGGCGCCGTAGACGAACGGGCGGTCGGCCTTGCGATCCTGGACTCGGCGATCACAGTCGGACTGCTGCTTGGGAGCGTGAGCGTCGGCCAGAGCGGGGTCGGCAACGCCGGGCGCAAGTTCCTTGCAAGTCTGGGGGTCTTCGGGCTTGCGTTCGCGCTCGTCGCGCTTGCACCAACGCTTCCGCTTGCGATGCCGCTTCTTGTGGTCGGCGGCGTAGCGAACATGTGGTTCTACATCCCGGGCGCCACCATCATCCAGCGCACGTCCAGGGCCGATTACCTCGGTCGTGTGTTTGCGGCCAAGAACGCTCTGTCGCGTGTTGCCACCGTGGCCGGGTTCCTTATCTCGGGCATCATGGCCGAGCGGCTGGGCCTTCCCGTGACCGTCGCCATCATCGGAGCCAGCATCGTTGCGGTCTCTCTCTTCGGTTGGTCGCGCGGCGCGCTACGCAACGCCTAACGCTCCTCGAGTTACCACGAGCACGCCTCCGTGCGGTATCCTCTGGTTGTGTGACCAGACTGCGACTCGATTGTGGTGACGATGCATGGCTGACATTGACGGCTTGCTCAAGCTGATGTCCGACCGTGGCAGCTCCGACCTGCACCTCAAGGTCGGTAGTCCGCCTGCCGTGCGACTCAACGCGAAGCTCGTGGTCATGCGCGATCTGCCGGTGCTGAGTGCCGACGCGACCCGATCACTCGCGCTGGGCATGATGGACGACCGTCAGAAGGAGTCGTTCGAGAATCACCGCGAGATCGACTTCGCCTACTCGCTGTCCGGTGTCGGGCGGTTCCGGGTCAACGTCTTCCACCAGCGCGGCAGCGTGGGGATAACCCTCAGGCGCGTCTCGACGGACCGTGCATCGATCGAGGACCTGGGCCTGCCGGCGGTCGTTCGCCGGCTCGCCGACGAACCGCGCGGGCTTGTTCTGGTCACAGGAACCGCCGGGTCTGGAAAGACGACCACGTTGGCGGCGATGATCGACCACATCAATCACACGCGCGAGGGTCACATCGTGACCATCGAGGACCCGATCGAGGTCCTGCACCAGGATGACAAGTGCATCATCAACCAGCGCGAGATCGGCATCGATACCGAGAGCTACGCGGAGGCGTTGCGCCATGTCGTGCGACAAGACCCCGATGTGGTCCTCATCGGTGAGATGCGCGACCACGAAACGGTCTCGGCGGCACTCACCGCGGCGGAGATCGGAAACCTCGTGCTCTCGACGCTTCACACCATCGACGCGACCGAGACGATCAACCGCATCATCGACTTCTTCCCGCCCTACCAGCAGAAGCAGATCCGCCTCATGCTGGCCTCTACCCTCAAGGGCATTGTGTCGCTGCGGCTCATCCCGTCGATCAACGGCGGTCTGGTTCCGGCTGTCGAAGTGCTCGTGATGACCGGAACGATACGCGAGTACATCATCGATTCCGAGAAGACGTATATGATTCGCGACGCGATGGACGACGGCGAGTACTACGGGATGCAGACGTTCGACAAGAGTCTGCTCTCGCTGTACCAGCAGGGTCGGATCACGCTCGATGACGCGACGGCGATGGCTGCAAACGCGCACGACTTCAAGATCAAGGTCCGCCAGCTGGGCATCGGTGCCGAGACCGCAGCTCAGACCGGCATCTACTGACGCTCGCCCAGCTTGAGGTCGGCGAAGATAGCGTTGACCTCGTCCGGCATCTTGCCGAGCCCGCCCATGAACTGCTTGAGGTACGAGTTCTCCATCAGCAACTTCATGGTGACCATGAAGTAGTCGCGCTTGAATGTGGACATGGTCGGCACGGTCTTGAGCTTACCCATGTAGAACCGTCGGTAGCAGTCGATGACCTGCTTCATCAACTCGTCCGTCGTCATCGCCGTCGGCTTCACCACGGGCGCCACCAGGTTGTAGTCCTCGTAGTCCCAGCTCACGATATAGGGTTTGAGGTCCTCATACATGTCGGCATACGGCCACGGGGCGATCGTGAGGAAGAACGCCAGGTCCGGGTTGTAATGCTGGGCCAGCTGGAACGTGGCTTCGATCGTCTCGGGCGTGTCGTTGGGAAGCCCCAGGACAAGGCTCGTCTCGGTGATGATCTCGTTTTGGTTGAGCAGGTCGAGGGAGCGCTTGCCCATCTGCACCGACGTGTTCTTCTTGAACAAGTCGAGCGTGGCCTGGTCGGTTCGCTCGACGCCGACGTACACGTGGTCCACGTTCGCTTGCCGGTAGCGGGGGATGAGCGCCTCGTCTCGCAGGATGTCGTCGACCCGGGTCTCCATGAGGATGTCGGTCCCGACCTCACGTTCGATGAGCAGGTCGAGCAGCCGGTGCCAGCGCGCCTCGTCGAGCGTGGGAGTCTCGTCCGAGAACATCACCACGCCCACGTCAAAGCGGTCGCGGAGCATTTCCAGCTCGGCGATGACATTCTCGGGACTGCGGGCCCGCCACGAACGCTGCCAGAACACCTGCTGGCTGCAGAAGGTGCACGACTGATCGCACCCGCGCGAGGTGGAGACGATGGCGAGCTTCTTCTCGGGCAGCGGGTAGAAGCGGTAGATGTTCCAGTCGACGAGATCCCATGCTGTGGGAAGCGCGTCGAGATCGTGGACGAACGGGCGCGCGGGCGTTGCGAACGGCGCGCCGTCACGGTTGTACGCGATCCCCTGCACCTTTGCGGGGTCGCCGCCTGCGTCGAGGCAGCGCATCAATTCGGGTACCGTGACCTCGCCTTCTCCCCGCAGCACGAAGTCGACGACGTCTCCGTCGCGCTCCAGTACCTCGGACCACATGAAGTGCGCGTGCACGCCGCCCACCCCGGTTGTCACGCCGGGCAACGTGTCCTTGGCGACCTTGAGCAGCCTCATGCCCGCGGGATAGCTGGGTGTGTAGCAGCTGGTGAGCACGACGTCCGGCCGCATGCGCTCAAGTTCTCGCGCGATATCCTCCAGGTCGTGATTCATGGTCATCGCGTCGTAGATGATGGGCTCGAAGCCTGCCTCGCGAAGCGCGCCGGCCATGTAGACGAAGGCGACATTGGGCCACGAACCGGCGGTTTCGACGACACCGCTATGATAGGGTGGCGTGACCAGGGCGATGCGACGGTACATAAACGACCTCCCCTTGGCAGTATGGCGCGCTTAGGAGCCCGTTGCTCCAGGTGTGCGGCCTGAGGTGCCGCGTGACCGATGGCGCTGGCCACTTCTTGGATTCTATCATGCAGGCCGTATCGGTCCGTCGACGGGGAGCGTTTCAGTGCATGCAGGGATGACCGCAGAGGTGTGCGGTGACTGACAGGCACATTGAGAAGCTGATCGCGCGAGCGGTCGCTGGTGACGCGGCAGCGTTCGGCAAGCTCTACGACGATTACGTCGACCGCATCTACGCGTACGCCCGCAGCCGCGTGACCTCGCCGCACGACGCCGAGGACATCACGGAGACCGTCTTCCTCAAGGCGCTCGAAGCGATCTCGACGTACAACGACAGGGGACTGCCGTTCTCGGCCTGGCTGTTCCGGATCGCGCGCAACGTCATCATCGACAGGTATCGGCGTGACGGCCGCGCTCCTCAGGTCGTGGATATCTCGGCCGCGGAGTCGGTTCCGGCAACCGATCGCGTCGATGAGGCTGTGATGCTTCAGGTGGAGGCGGGCCGGATCCGCGAGGCCCTTGGCCACCTTACCGATGAGCAGGCGGCCGTGGTGGTCATGCGATTCATCTGGGACATGTCGCTCTCGGACGTGGCCAGTGCGCTGGGAAAGACGGAAGGCGGAATCAAGGCGATGCAGCATCGGGCACTGAGAATGCTCGCGAGCTTGCTCGCCGAGGAGAGTCACGATGAGCACGACTAACGACATGGACGAACTCAACCCCGGGCTGCGCGCTCTCGCTGATGCGCTGCGCGACGCGCCCGAGCGCATGCCGCGTGCGGCACGCTCGGCTGCTCGTCGCCGCATCATGAAGGCCGCGCGGAGCGACGTGCGCTGGCGCGTTCAGCGGCTTGCGTTCGTTCGCACCGTCGCCGCGATGGCGACGTTCACGACCTTGCTCGGCGGGGTCTCGTACGCGGCCGGGTCGTCTCTTCCCGGAGATGCGCTCTATGGCCTCAAGCGGGGTACCGAGGATCTGGCTGTCGCGGTTCTGCCCCAAGGGGCGCTCGAGCGCGTTGTCCTTCTGCGGATCGCCGAACGGCGTGCCGAGGAGGTTTCCCGGCTCGCCTCGGGCGACGCGGGGCAGGGCCAGGTCGCGCCCGCCATCGAGCGGTTCCGGATCGCTGTACGGGCCGCCCTGGAAGCCGATGGCTCCGATAGCGATGACGCCGTGCAGGCCGAGCTGAGACTCCTCAGCCGCATCCACACCATGGCCGAGTCGATACAGAGCAGGCTCAGCGACGTCGTATCCGATGAGGCGGGCGCACCCACGCACGGACAGCCTGACGGTCAGCAAGAGACACGGCCGGGCACATCGCCGACAAGCCCTCAGGCGCCGTCTTCGGGAGGCTCGGCGACACCTGGCGGTGCGACGTCTCCGCCCGATACAGGATCGGGTAGCGGCACAGGCCCGGGCGATGGAGGCGCGGGCAGCGGCGGAGGTTCGGGGTCGGGGACGTCCGGCGGCACTCAGGGCTCCTCGGGAGGTTCTTCGGGCAAGCCGTAACTTCCGTTCGTCATCGTTCGTTCCTACCTACGGACGGCACGGTCAACCGGAGGTGGAGACAGATGAGACACGACAGGACCGTTATCACGTGGGTGGCGTTGTTCGTTGCGCTCTTGCTCGTGGCGTCACCGGCATTCGGTGGCGAGCCGCGAGGGGTCACGTCGGGCGGATCGCAGACCCGTACGGAGGCGGCGAAGGGAACAGGCGCGGGACCGGTCAGTGATTCAGCGGAGGCCGATCAGGCCAGGCAGCAAGACAGGCTCCGCGACGAGGACTGCGTTCCTACGGCGTGCGAGGACTGCGTCGGCGATCAGACTCGAACCATGACGCAGGGCATGACGCAGCAGCAGACCAAGGAGTGCTCGGCGTCGGTCGACCCGGTGGCTCTCAGGATGATGAGCCGGTTGGGTGCGGCAAACGGCGAGGCAGCACTGAACGTGGTACGTGCCGAGGCGCAGTTCGGCGACCTTGCGGGTGATGCGTTCTCGGCAATGATCCGCTTGGCCGAGCGGCTTTTCGCGTGGATGGACGCCGCATAGATCAGCGCTATGCACAGGCGAACTGGAACGGGCACCTGCCGGTGCCCGTTGCGCGCCTCCGGTCAGGTCCGGGTCGCACCGCGCTTGCGGAGAAGCCAGGCGACCAAGAGGGCGCCAAACACGGCACCGAGGGTGTCGACCACCCAGTCGACGGGGTCGGCGACCCGGCCTGGGACGAACAGCTGGTGCATCTCGTCGGTGATGCCGTAGATCGAGGCCATCGTCACAGCCCAGGGCCAGAGCCGTGGGCTGCGTAGCGCCAGCACGATGAGACACCCGAGCACCGCGTAGACGCCAAAGTGCCCATATGACCCGAAGTGCCCCGGTACCGATGATCCCTGTAGCGCGGAGAGCCGGAAGATGACGGCCATCCAGGCGACGACAAGTGCCCATCGCACGAGGTTGCGGCGCGTATCGGATGACATGCCGGACATGCTCCTCCTCCATCGGTGCTGTTCGAGAAGTCTACCACGAGGGCCATCCACCGCGGCTCTCGCGACTTGACTCCAACGCTGTGTCTGTGCCACCGTGACCCATCGTTCCGTGGGCGAAACGGGTGTACGCGTGAAGCGCAGGACTTCCCTTATAGCGGTCGTCGTATCCGCGGCGTGCTTCGGCACGTTGGGCGTTCTGACGGGCCTCGCGTATCGCGAAGGCGCACAGCCGTTGCCCCTACTCGCCTGGCGCTTCGCCATCGTCTCGGTACTGATGGCCGCCTACCAGCTGGTCAGGGGTCCCAAGGTGCTCTTTGCCGGCGTCCGGGACCTGGGACGTTATGCGGCACTCTCGCTTACCGGGTACGGCGCCGCATCGATATGTTTCTTCTTCGCGCTGAGAGAGGCGAGCGCGTCGGTGGTGGCCGTGCTGTTGTACACCTACCCGGCGATGGTCGCCGTCCTGAGCGCGGTCTTCTTTCGCGAGCGATTCACGCTCAACCGTGCGATCGCGATCCTGCTGACCTTCGCCGGGTGTGCGCTCGTGGTGGGGTTGTTCGCCGAGGTTCCCGCCGCGTCGACTGCGGGCGTGCTTCTCGGTCTTGGCGCCGCACTGGGGTACTCGGTCTTCAATCTGCTCTCGTATCGCTGGCTGCCCGGGCGTTCAAGGCTCGTCCTTCAGACGTACACATTCGGACTCTCCGCGATCGCGATCGCTGCCCTCACGATCGTCACGGGAGGATCACTGTCACCTGTGGCCTGGACTCCGGCGCTCTGGGGTTACCTGGCGCTTATCGTCGTGATACCGACGTTCGTTGCGGTGACGCTCTACCTCAACGGCATCCGCAATCTGGGCGCGTCGCAGGCGGCGATCGTCTCCACGACCGAACCGCTCTTCACGATCGTCATCGCGTGGATCGTCCTGGGCGACCGACTCACGCCCATGCAGTTCGTGGGCGCGCTCCTGGTTGTGGCGGGCGTGATCGCGGCCGAGTGGAAGCAGTCGTCACCGGCGGTGCATACCGAGGAACTCGCTGC
>JBASNZ010000090.1:0-3309 GCA_049657775.1 Coriobacteriia bacterium
CCTCAAGGTCGGGCGCGGTGGAGTCCCACGGCATGTCCTGGCGCACCGGAAGCGACAGCACGCGACCGGTCGGCAGGTACGCATCGAGCTGGCGTGCGAACCGCTCGGCGGCATCCTCGCCGGCAACGACCACCAGCACGGGACGGTCGTACTCGGCGGTGAGCGAAGCCACAAGCGCGGGTCGCACCAGGCCGGTAACGGCAAGCGTGACGTCACCTCCCGAGCCGAGCGTTGTGGCTGCGCGGGCGACCGCGGCGTCGCGGGTTATCGCGGGACGAACCAGATCGAGCAGCGACACGTGTGAGCCTTTCTTGAGGGCGAACAGCACGAAAGCCCGCACCGGGTAACCCGGGCGGGGGTGTGTTCAGGGTACCATCATCTCGACCGTTGCGAGAGGAGCCACCCGATGAAGAAGGCCGAGCGCGCCGCAGAGGTGCTGCGCCGACTCACCGACGCCTACCCCACCGCGCACATCATGCTCGGCTTCGATTCACCGTTCCAGCTGTTGGTGGCCGTTATCCTCTCGGCGCAGACCACCGACGTGAGCGTCAACAAGGTCACGCCCGAGTTGTTCTCGGCGTACCCCACACCCGAAGCGCTCGCCGCGGCGGACCCCGCCGACGTGGAGCGGATCGTGCATGCCACCGGCTTCTTTCGCAACAAGACCAAGAACATCCAGGCCGCCGCGCGCATGATCGTGAGCGACTTTGGCGGCAACGTGCCCGGCACCATGGAGGGGCTCACGCGCCTGCCCGGCGTTGCGCGAAAGACCGCCAACATCGTGCTCTACAACGCGTTCGGCGTGCTCGACGGCATCGCGGTGGATACGCACGTGGGCCGGCTGGCTGTAAGGCTCGGGTTCTCCTCGGAGAGCGATCCCGTAAAGGTCGAGCGCGACTTGATGAAGCTCTTCCCGCGTTCCGAGTGGGGCGCGCTCACCTACAAGCTCATCGATCACGGACGCGCGGTATGCGACGCCAAACGACCGATATGCGGGGCGTGCAGCCTCTCGGATATCTGTCCGAGCGCCTTTAAGGTGAAAGGCTGGCGCGAGAGCGCGTAAGGCATGGCGCTCTGCACGAGCATCGCGAACATTCCCGTGAGCACCGCCGAGACGAGCGCCGCCACGTAGGTCAGCACCGGGCCGACGTCTCCGGCGAGCAGCACGACGACCGAGAAGAACGCCGCCCCGCCCCACAGCCCGAAGACGGTGCCGCGAAGCAGCCCGTGTACGGCCTCGGAGCCGTTCTTGCGGTGCGACGTCGCCGCCATGATCGCCGCCAGTATCGGCAGCGGCGCGAGGAAGCCGGCCACATGCGGACCGAGGAACCGGGCGGCCGCCGTGAGCGCAACGATCATCGACGCCGCGATCGCCATGCGCACCGCAAGCACGCGCTTGCGCGGCGCGGGAACCGCCTGCACCTCACGGGGAGCATCGATGGTGAGCGCGAGGACCGCGAGCACGGCCAGCACGAGCACGACCAGCCACACAAGGTCGAGGTGCACGAGCGAGAGCACACCCGCGGTCGCAAAGAAGCTCGCATATGCCACGATCAGCGCCTGCCACCACTGGCGCCTGGCCGAGACGGACGCGTACGCGGCGCAGAACACGCCGGCGGCAACGAATCCCATGAGTGTGCCGTACGCCGCCTCGACCGCAAAGCGGGAGCCGTACTGCATGAAGAGGAGAACCGACACCGGCCCCGAGATCAGCGGCAGGCCCAGGATGAGGCCACCCACGAGCGCGCCCCACTTTTGGATCGCATACGTGGAGCCGGCCAGCAAGAGCGGGCCTACAAGGATCTTGACCACTATGAGCAGCACGAGTCCTCCCAACGACCAACCACCGAACACCGGCATCTGCATCAAGTCGTTCGGTATCTGCATCTTTATTGTCGGGCTGAATGAGCGTAGAGTCTATTTGTTCTTATTTGTTGTTAGCATCCACTTTATTGAGTCTCCAAGGAGGGGCCATGCTCAGCACCACACGGCTCACGATCCTGCGAGAGGTCGCGGCGCGCGGAACGATCGTGGCCGCCGCCCAAGCGCTCTACCTCACCCCCCCGGCGGTCTCACACCAGCTCAAGGTCCTGGAGCAGGAGATGGGCGTGCCACTGCTGGAGCGCACCGCTCGCTCGATCCGCCTCACCGACGCCGGAAGACGGCTGGTAGAACATGCCGAGGTCATCTTGGCTGAGTGTGAGGAGGCCTACGCCGACGTCCTCACGTTCTCGCGCAACGTCACGGGGCACGTGACGCTCTCCACCTTCCAGACGGCGGCCCAAAGCTTCGCCCTTCCGGCGGTCGCACGCGTTATCGAGCAGTACCCGATGCTCGACGTGCTCGTCGAAGAACTTGAGCCCTCACGCGCACTCCCGGCGCTCAAGGCGGGTCAGATCGACATCGCGCTCTCGCACGAGTGGGACTTCGTGCCGCTGCCCAGGGACCCCGGCGTGGACCGGTTCGACCTGCTCGACGAGCCGGTCGTCGTGCTGCTGCCAGCGGGCCACCCGCTCGCATCCGGCCCGGTGCGGCTCAAAGACCTGGCCGATGAGCGCTGGTGCGTCGCACTCGAGAGCGCCGCTAGTCGGCAGGCTGTGCAGCGCATCGCGCAGTCCGCCGGCTTCGAGCCCAGGATCGTGCTGGAGAGCAACTACTTCCGCGCGATCGGCTCGGCCGTTGAGGCCGGGCTCGGAGTGGGCATCGCGCCGCTCATGACCGACCTGCGCGGGCTTGACATCGTGATCCAGCCACTTGTGGAGCCCACGATGGAGCGCCGCATCTTCGCGGCCGTTCGCAAGGGCTCTGGCGGCGCACCCGCGATGAAGGCGGTACTGGACGCGCTGTCGGCCGTCGCCGCGGGGCTGGGCCCCGAAGCGCTACCCGAGTTCCGGCCGTAGGACGCCGCCGCGCCAGGTGCTCTCTACGACCGGTGTGCCCGGCCGATACGCCAGGTGCACGTACGACGGCGCATCGAGCACGGCGAAGTCGGCGCGGCTACCGGGGGCGATGCGGCCGATGTCGTCGCGCCTGAGCGCGGCGGCTCCGCCAGTGGTGGCGGCATACAGCGCCTCGGCGGGCGTAAGACGCATCTCGCGCACCGCGAGCGCGATAACAAGCGGCATCGACGTGGTGTACGACGAACCCGGGTTGCAGTCGGTGGCAAGCGCCACGGTCACGCCGGCGTCAAGCAGGCGGCGGCCGTCGGCGTACGGCGCGCGGGTGGAGAAGTCCGCGGCGGGCAGCAGCGTGGCGACCGTGTCGCTGCCAGCGAGCGCATCGACATCGGCGTCCGAGAGGTACGTGCAG
>JBASNZ010000091.1:0-65130 GCA_049657775.1 Coriobacteriia bacterium
GCGTTGTGTATGTGTACCCCACTGTCGGCGAGACGGCGCATGACGAGGCAGCGGCGCGTTTCGCTGAGTCGTACCGCAAGTACGTGCCCGGATGTGATCATATCCTTCACGTTGTTTTCAATGGTCAGCAGCCGAATGCCACACACAGGTCCATTCTGGCGGACACTCAATACCAGACGCATCAGCACGATGATGTCGGGTGGGACACCGGCGCCTACCTGAAAGTCGCCAGCGAGATCGACTGTGACCTGATGGTCTGTCTCGGCGGCAGCAGCTATTTCATGAGAGCAGGATGGTTGTCTCGCATGGCAGAGGCTTATTGCGAGCACGGGTTAGGGCTGTATGGCTCTTCTGCCTCACTTGAGATCACCCCACACATCAGGACGACCGGGTTCTGGTGTCACCCGACTCTCCTGCGTGCCTATCCCAGGACGGTTCGCAGTAAGAAGGACCGGTACGCGTTCGAACACGGGCCGGCGTCGCTGACTCGACTTGCCGAGTATGTGGGGCTTGGCTGCTGGCTTGTGACGTGGGATGCGGTGTATGCGAAACCCCAGTGGCGCACGCCGCCGAACATCTTTCGCCGAGGGGACCAGAGCAATTCCATCGTTTTCGACCGCCAATTTGGCATGTATGAAGATTGGGACGAGGCGACACGACTTCACTACGCGGCGCTTGCTGACGGTGAGGGGTAGGCGATCAGACCTCCGAGACTCCGTTGCGTATCCAGCGGTAGATTGTCCTCACGCTCACCCGTCTTCGCGCCCACACGTCCCTGCGTTTCGGCCAGCCCATCTGGACGCCTTCGGTAATCAGCGCCACGCGGGCCGGGAACTCTCGAATCAGGCCCGGGATGAGATGCCATTTTGATGGGCGCAACGGGAGTGTGTCCCTGAACAGCGCCCGGAACAAGCAGTATGTCAGGGCGCACAGGGGGAGATCCTTACTGGCAACAAACCAGCGGTTTCTACTGTCCAGTCGCGCCAGCCAATCCGGCAAATACTGGTCGGCGCTGGATCGGTACTTGTGGAAGACTCGCGCCGCCGGTATGTAAAGGCACCGCTTGCCGGCTATCAGGGCACGAAGGTTGATGTCAGTGTCTTCATGGACGAGATAGAAGTCCTCATCGAAAGGCCCGACATCTTCGAAGAACTCACGGCGATAGATGGCCGCCCCACCGCATGCGCCCAACACCCTCATGGGCTTCTCAAACAACTCGATTGGTTGACCGAAGCCACGATTGATGCCGGAGACGTGCCGAAGGGAGTATGTGTCTCCCGCTGCGTTAATGAGTGTGGGTTCGTAGTACAGAATCATGCGCGACGCGCCGAAGTCGTATTCCGGGTTCATGTCCATCGCTTCGACAAGGGCGCCAAGCCATTCAGGATCGAGTCTCACGTCGTTGTTGACGAGCACGATGTAGTCGCTGTCGGCTGCCTTGATTCCATCGTTTGCGCTGGCACTGTATCCGACGTCCTGCTTGTGAACGATCACTGTGGCCTCGGGCACTGCGTCCCGCACCCACTGGACGCTGTTGTCGGATGACGCATTGTCCACGAATACGACGGCGTAATCCGTAAACTCCTGAGCGCGAAGACCGTCGAAACACTCCTCGAGATGTCGGACTCCATTACGGTTGGCGATGACCACAGTGACACGCTTGCGCGGAAACTTCATTCGTCTCTCCCTGGGCGTTCGGCTAGTGGGAACAAGTAGAGTCCGCGGTGGCGGGCGGAGTCAGATATTCGGCGGGGTGTAGGCGCGCGGTTCCACGAAGAATCCAGCGCGTGATCTTCCTTCTCGAAATTGTCCTGCGACGCCAAACATCGGCCCGTTTGCTGAGTCCAATGATGAGCCCGGCCCGCTGTGAGGCGCACTTCTCCGGGAGCTGCGCGACCAGGCCGGGAATCTGTCGCCATGCCGCCGGGCGGAGGGGAAAGGTATCCCTGAACATACGCCAGCACCAGGCGACGAAGATGAGCGGCGCGAGTGAAAGGGGGAGATTCTTGGCAATCACGATGAACTGGTTGCGCCATATAAGCTTTCGGATGTGAGCAAGAGGCTGTCTGTTAATGGTGGCGCTATCCTTGTGCCGTACTACCGATTCCGGTACGTACACGGTCTGTTTGCCGCAGATCAAGCCACGTAGGGAGACATCAACGTCCTCATACACCAGGAAGAACTCCTCATCGAACAAGCCGACGTCGTCGAAGAAGGATCTCGTATACATTGCCGCCCCGGCGCAAGCACCCAGTACTTTGACAGGTTCCTTGTAACGACTAACGGCCTTCCCACGCCCACGCTGAGCTCCAGCGAGGTGGCGCATATCGAAGGTGTCGCCTGCTGCGTTTACAACCTCCGGACTTTCGAAGAAAACCATCTTGGACGCTGCGACATCGAAATCGGTGCAATCAAGCCAGGCGACCAGAGCCGAAAGGCACTCCGTATCTGCCACGGTGTCGTTGTTCAAGAGATAGACGTATTCACTCTCACTTGCCCTAATGCCGACATTGACAGCCGCGGAGAACCCCCCGTTGTCTGCTCGCTGAACGACGCGCGCCTGCGGCACATTGCGTTCGAGCCAAGTGATGCTGTGATCGGTGGAGCCGTTGTCGACGACTATCACTTGGAAGTCGCGGAAGGTTTGGTGCGCAAGAGCTGTCATGCAGTCGGGCAGATGCTCCAACCCGTTCCAGTTTGGAATCACGACACTCACCTTGGGAGTGTGCGATTCATCGCACACTGGAAGCGTGATGTTAGTCGTGGCCATCAGCAATCGCCTCCGTGCAGGTCCTCATACCGCCCGAAGCGACCGCGACGATAGTCGCGCGCCCCCTGTAGCATGCGATGCAGCTTCAGGACCTTGTTCCGCTCGGAGAGGGCGATCTTGAGTGTGTCGATGAGCAACTGGTGTCGTTCGCGCGAGGCCCATGCTGGGTACTGGTGGCCGTATGCCCGGAGAACCTCAAGCGTATTGCGCGTCATGTAGTAGCGGCGCAGTGGGCTGTAGTTGCTCACGAAGTGCTCGGTCGGAAAGCGCTTTCGTTCAAGCGACCCCGGACGGTGGATGAGCACTGCATCTCTCCGCTGCAGGATGCGCATCCCCTGCTGGCGTCCTCTCAGGCAGTACTCTGTGTCGACCGCATCGATGAAGAAGCCCTCGCGAAACCCGCCCAGTGCCTTCCACGCTGCAAGGCGCACAAGATTGCCGCTCGTCATGGCGACGTCCAGTTCGATGCATCGAGGCGACAGCTGTTCCTTGACGCCTCCCTCGATCTGCCAGACGGGCACTGCGAGGAAGACGTCGTCCGAGTCGTCCTCGCACAGACACTGAGTCAAACGGTGGACCATGTCAGGCGCCGGCGTGCTGTCCTGATCGAGGGTGAGCGCCCACTCGAATCCGTAGGCCATCGCCACTCCGCAGCCTGCATTGAGCGCCGCCGCAATCCCTATGTTGCTTCCCATTGAGACAACCTCGACACCCAGTTCCGTGAGTCGCTCGACTGCGAGCGCGTGCGGCTCGGGTGTGTTGTCGACAGCGATGACCTTGGCGACCTGGTCTATGTACGCGAGAACATGTTCGATGTGCTCAGCGCTGGGTTCGAACAGCACCACAACAGCGGCGATGTGGTCTCGACTGGGACGCGTTGGCAACGGTGGCTCGATTCAGGTCGAAAAAGCACGCACGGCACCCACTATGTTAGCAGCGAGTCGGGCGGTTCCGCCGCATGCCCGTGTGGTCGTTACTCTATCGGCCCGAGGCGGCCGGCCAACGCATCCATAACGCCGGACGCCATGGCGCGGGCGCTCTTGGGTCGCCCGCGCAGCAGCAAGTACGCCGCATTGCCAAAGGCGAACGCCGCGATCCAGGGCCATCTGCGGGGATGGACCCGCCGGTAGAATTGGACTCGATTCCGGCCCTCGTAGCGCGCCTGAGCCCACGCGCGGTCATCGGGGGTCGTGGCGCCGACCTTGTGCCATATGACCGACTGCGGGGCGTAGCGGATCGTCCAGCCCGACAAACGGAACCTCTCACACCAGTCGACGTCTTCCCAGTACAAGAAGTAGCGGTCATCCATTAGGCCGACGCTGCGAATAGCATCACTTCTGACGAGGATGCTGGCACCGGTAGCGAAGTCCGTCTCTTCGGCTACGTCGTACTTTCCGCCGTCGCGCTCGCCATCACCGCGGTGATACGTGCGGCCGGAGAAGCGCGTCAGGCCGCCACCGGCGAACGACAGGATGTCCGGTCGGTCGAAGTAGAAGACCTTGGATCCCGCAATCGCGGCCTCGGGATGCGTCTCGAGATCTTCGACCAGTGCGCTCAGGGCATGAGAGTCGACGGTTGTGTCGTTGTTGAGCACCCAGACGTACTCGTGCCCGGCGTCCAGCGCTCTCTGAATCCCGATGTTGCATCCGCCCGCAAATCCTAGGTCGACGCCAGCCTCTATCAGCGTCACGTCCGGGCACCGCGAGCGCAGCTCCTGTACGGACTCATCCGTGGATCCATTGTCGACTACCAGTATCTGGTACCCGGCGTATTCGAGCGCGGCGCACGACTCCACGCAGCCCACGGTATCCTGCCAGCCGTTCCAGTTGACGAGGACTATGCCGACCCGTTTGTCGCCCATGAATGTGATCAGACTCCCATCGACGCACCTTTTCCTGCGTTAGACTCGCACGGTCCACCGAGTATGGCAATCCGGATTCTGAGACCTGCTGCGGTGCGAACACCCCCCTGCAGCCAGGCGTCGAGTAGAATCGCTGCATGGCAACCATTGGCATAGACGTCACCGCGCTGTACACGCCAGCTTCCGGCGGCATCGGCACGTCCCAGTACCAGACCTTGCGCGCGCTCTCCGAGTTAGACACCCCGCACCGCTTCGTCATGTATGCGGCCAAGCCGCCCGTGGTGCCGTTCTCGGACGAACCGCTTGATGTGCCGTTCGAACTCCGCTTGGGGAGCGGGTTCACTGCTCGCAGCAACATCCTGTGGATGCAGACGGGCGTGAATCGGCTGCTCGCGGCTGACGGCGTTGATCTCGTGTGGGGTCCCCGCCACCTGTTGCCGTTTCGGGCGCGTAGCGTCGCGCGGGTCGCTACCATCCACGATCTCTGGCACGCGCACTTCCCAGGTCAGCAGCCGCCCATCAACCGCGCGCTCAACCGCGCGCTCATCGGGCGGATTCTCAAGGTTGCCGACCATATCGTCACAATGTCGCAGGCGACCGCCGACGACGTGGTCTCCATCTATCAGGTCGCCCCCGACCGCATGACTGTCGTCCCTCTCGGGGTCGATACGTCGGTGTTCAGGCCTGCTTCGCCGGCACGAGTCGAGGAGTTGCGAGCCAGGCTCGGGCTCCCGGAGCGCTATCTGCTTTCACTCGACGTTTTCAACCCGCGGAAGAACTTCCGGGTGGTTCTTGAGGCATTCGCACTGCTGCCACAGGAGAAGCTGGCTGAGCTGCAGGTCGTCGGAATCGGGCGTCGTCGCGCGACGTCGAACAGCGTGGATCCGTATGCGGTCGCGACGTCGCTCGGCGTTTCCGATCGCGTGCGCATTCTGGACGATGTCGACCATGACGACCTCGTCACCCTGTACTCGGGCGCGCTGGCGTTCATCTACCCCAGCGTGTACGAGGGCTTCGGCATGCCGGTCCTGGAGGCGATGGCCTGCGGGTGTCCGGTGGTAGCGTCGAATCGCTCGTCGCTTCCCGAGGTCGCCGGTGACGCCGGAGTGCTCGTCGATCCCGAGAACGCGGATGCTGTGGCTGCGGCCGTGCTGCGCCTTGCCTCGAGCCCGTCGGAGACTGCCGGTCTCGTTGAGCGCGGAATCGAGCGTGCATCGGAGTTCACGTGGCGACGCACCGCCGAAGGTATGCTCGTGGTCTTTGATCGTGTGCTGGAACGGAGAACCTGATGCGCGTTCTTCTCGACTGCCGCATGGCATCGTGGTCCGGAGTGGGTCGCTACACACGCGGCCTCGCTCGGGCGCTGGCTCGCCGAGACGACATCGATCTCATCCAAGTCGTGCGTCGTGGTCAGGAGCCGCCGGCAGATGCCCCCAGGATTCGGATGGTGGGACACCCGCTCACTCCGTGGGGGGCCGTCACTCTGGGGGCCGCTGTCTCCTCAACGCGTCCGGACGTCACCCACTGTGTGCACTATCCGACGCCCTTCCCGGTCGACCACCCGCTCGTGGTCACGCTGCACGACCTGACCCCGCTTGTGGTGCCCGGTGTCATGCCCAGCGCGCTCCGACGCTTCGTCTACAGGCAGATGAACGAGCGGGCGGTACGCTTCGCCGACCGGATCGTTACGGTCTCCGAGTACACGGCAGGCGACGTGACGCGGATCTTCCCGTCTTCGGCCGATAAGATCCGCGTCACGCCAAATGCGGTCGACGACTTCGCCGACGGACCGATCGGCCCACTCCCGTCGTGGCTGGCGGGGCAGCGGTATCTGTTCTCGATGGGCAACACCAAGGCGCACAAGGATCTGCCCACGCTCCTGCGCGCATTCGCGTCCATCGGCGCGGATCACCCGGACCTGCTGCTGGTGCTCGCGGGCCAGGACCCAGGTGCCTACGCGGCATCTGTCCTCGGCGACTCCCCGGCGGTTCCTCGCGTGCGCTTCACGGGTCTGTTGGACGACGCGACCCTGCGCGCGCTCTACGCGGGCGCGCTCGTGTTCGCATTCCCATCCACGTACGAGGGCTTCGGATTGCCGCCCCTTGAGGCGATGGCGCTTGGCGCGCCGGTCGTAACCACCGACGCCGCGTCGATTCCCGAAGTTGTGGGATGCGCGGCGCTCACGTTCAGCCCCGGTGACGACGGCGCGCTCGCGGAAGCTCTTCGCTCGCTGCTTGCCGAGAACACTGCTCGTGAGCGCCTATCAGCCGCCGGTCGCGCACGCGCCGCGCTGTTCTCCTGGGACCGCACGGCCGAGCTCACCGTTGCGGTATACACCGAAGTGGTGCGACGCCGATGAGGACGCTCAGCGACAGCACGATCATCTTCGTGACCGGCGGGACCGGCCGCGCGCTTGGTCGTATCGAGCGCCGTTGGCTGCGGATCATCGAGGCGCTTGTCGCCGAGGGAGCGACGGTGCTCGTCATCTGCGCCCTCCATGCGCCGATCGAGGAGCCCGCGCGCCGCTCCGGCGCGACGATCGCGCCCATCCGGCTCGACAAGTTCAACCTCATCCGAACGCGCTCACGCGTGCGCAAGTACATCAAGCGCTATCGACCGCCCGTTGCGCACTCCACGGGTTACGAGGCCGACGTCCTGCTCAGGTGGGCCGCAAAGGATTTGCCGGTCAAGGTGGTCACCTCGGCCGATTGCGCTTCGTGGCCCCCGGACGGATTCGGCGCTGTCGACACGTGGATTCGCCGCAGGTTCGACCGCCGATCGCTCCCAAGGACCGACGTGTTCCTCGCGGACTGTGAGGATCTTGCGGAGCGGGTAGTCGCCGCTGGCCTGCCGCGTGAGCGCGTGATGCTCGATCCTCCAAGTGTGGCGCTCGTGCGCGTGGCCGAGGACTCCCGCCGCGCGGTGTCGCTGCCCGACGGTTCTCCCCGTGTGGGCTACGCCGGCGCTCTGGAGCGCAACCGGGGCCTTCCGATGCTGGCAGCGATGACGCCCCTGCTGCGCGAGCGCTGCCCCGATGTCCGCGTGATCCTCGCGGGCGAGGGCCACGCGCGTGCAGCCGTTGCGAGCGCCGCGCGCGACGGACGCATCGACACCATCGACGGCGCGATCAGTGTCCCGGCGGTGCTCGCGGCGCTGGATGTATGCGTATTCCCGGTCATCGAAAGGGGGACTCCCACATCGCTCTTGGAGGCTGCGGCATTGGGTCGTCCGATCGTTGCTTCCGCGGTGTCAGGGATCGCGGACCTCTTCGAAGACGGCGTCGACATGCTCATGGTCCCGCCTAATGACACCGCCGCGCTGGCCGGGGCGGTGCTGCGACTGCTCGATGACCCGGGACTTGCGCGTCGGCTGGGCGAGCATGCGCGCCACACGGTCATCGACCGGTACTCATCGGCAGCTGCGATCAAACGCAGTTTGGACCTGTACCGACGGTTGGCCGCGTCGGTCTAGGCAGGCCGGCCCTACCCGTACCCGAATCCAGGTCGACGTGGGAGAATGGGCAGGTAACGCACCGCGCCGAGGGAGGGGCACCATGATGTCACCCACCGACATCCGCTTCGGCACCGACGGCTGGCGCGCCGTCATCGCCGAGGACTTCACGTACGCCAATCTGAGGCGGGTCGCTGACGCGGCCGGTCGGGTCTTTGCCGAGGACCATCCCGGTGGCCTGGTGATCGTCGGGTATGACACCCGCTTCGAGGCGGGCGCGTTCGCGGCTGCCGCGTGCGAAGTGCTGGCAACTCACGGCCTGCGCGTGGCCCTGTCAGACAGCTACGTCCCAACACCCGGCCTGTGCTGGAGCGTTGCGCACAACGACGACGCCATCGGCGGCGTCATGCTTACGGCAAGCCACAATCCAGCCCCTTACCTGGGCTTCAAGCTGCGCATGCAAGACGGGGGAGCAAGTCCGGTGAGCTTCACCAACCGCGTAGAGGCCGCCCTCAGGCCCAATGAGCCGGCCGTGCGCGGCGAGGTCGAGTCCGTCGATCTCGTCGGTCCCTATCTCGCGGCGCTCCGGGCGTTCGTCGATGCCGACGCCGTTCGCGCCGCAGGCCTTCGGGTCGTCGTCGACCCGCTCTACGGCGCCGGACAGTCGTACCTCGCCGAGACCCTCCGCTCGTTCGGTATCGAGGTCGAGGAGATCCACGGCGAGCGCAATCCCGGCTTTGGCGGGCTCCACCCCGAGCCGATCCCGCCGCACATCGACGAGGCGCGCAAGCGAGTGACCGATGGCGGCTTCGACGCCGGCTTCATCACCGACGGCGACGCGGATCGTATCGGTGCCTGCGACAAGTCGGGTAACTTCGTCAACCCGCACCGCATCATCGCGCTCGTGACCAGGCATCTCGTCGAGGACCGCGGCATGACCGGACGCGTCGTGAAGACGCTCTCCACAAGCGTGCTCGTGGACCGGCTCTGCGCATCGCTTGGACTTGAGGTCGTCACAACGCCGGTCGGCTTCAAGTGGATCTACGAGGAGATGGTCAAGGGAGGCGTGCTCATCGGCGGCGAAGAGTCGGGCGGCATCGGCATCCCGGAACACGTGCGCGAGCGCGACGGCCTCCTGATGTCGCTTCTGCTGGCCGAGATGATGGGGCAGCGCGGTCAGGGACTTGGCGAGCTCGTGGACGACCTCATCGCGGTCACGGGCCCCATGGAGTACCTCCGCCGCGACCTGCGGCTGGATCCCGCAGTCAAAGATGCGTTCGTCGCCGCGATGCCGTCGCTGGCGCCGACCTCGCTCGCGGGCCTCGAGGTTCGCCAGATCATCCGCGTCGACGGCATCAAGTTCCTGTTGCCGGACGACGCATGGCTTCTCCTGCGCACGTCAGGCACCGAGCCGCTCGTGCGCATCTACGCGGAGGCCTCGTCGGCGGGAGTGGTGGATGATTTGCTTGCCGAGGGTGAGGCGCTCGTTCATGGTTCGCGCGGCTAGCAGACAGGCACACACGATATGCGCGTGACGATGGTGAACAAGTACTACCCACCGCATCTGGGCGGCATCGAATACCACATGCGCGACCTTGCCGAAGCGCTGGTCGCCGGTAAGGAGGCCGAGGTGCGCGCCATCGTCGCCAACAGCGGCCCGGCGTCGGTCTCCGAGGTCATCAAGGGCGTTGAGGTCGTGCGCGTGGCGCGACTGTTCCAGTACGCCTCCACGCCCGTGACGCCTAGCCTCAAGCGCGTCCTTCGCGCCGAGGCCACCCTCGCACCCCCGCGCGACGTCATGCACCTCCACTTCCCGTATCCCTGGGGTGAGGTCGCCTGGCTGCGCGCCAAACCCGGCCTTCCGACCGTGCTTACCTATCACAGCGATATCGTGCGGCAGAAGTCGCTGCTGTCGCTCTACCGCCCCGTCCTCAATCGCGTGCTCGATCGCGTTGACCTGATCATCGCATCCAGCCCCGACATGGTTGAGGCAAGCGAGTTCCTCAAGCCCCGCGCCGATAAGTGCCGCGTCGTCCCCTTCGGGATCGACGTCGACCGCTTTGCCGCGACCCCCGCGGTGACCGCGCGTGCCGCGAAGATCCGCACGCGCCACACGCGGCCAATCGTGCTGTTCGTCGGCAGGCTCATCTACTACAAGGGCATCGACGTGCTTGTGCGCGCCATGGCTAGCCTTGACGCGGACCTCGTGATTATCGGAGAGGGACCCCTGGAGGCCGAGTTGGTCTCGCAGGCGGTCGCCCTCGGCTCGGCGGACCGGCTCACGATCCTCCCGCCGCAGCCGTTCGACGAGTTGGTGGCCTACTACCACGCCGCCGACGTCTTCTGCTTGCCCAGCGTCGCTCGCTCCGAGGCGTTCGGGCTCGTGCAGCTCGAGGCGCACGCCTCGGGCACCCCGGTTGTATCGACCCGCCTCACCACCGGCGTGCCGTTCGTTAACGCGGACGGCGTCAGCGGTCTCACGGTGCCGCCCGGCGATGCACCTGCGCTTGCCGGCGCTCTTGCCACGCTACTCGGCGATGCCGAGTTGCGTGCCCGTCTTGGCGCTCAGGCGCTCGAGCGCGTGCGTAGGGACTTCACGATCGACCGCATGGTTGCAGACACGCTCGCCGTCTACCGGGAAGCGACGGAGGCGGCCTAGATGTCACGCGGACGGTTCATCGCGCTCTCGCTCGCGTTCGACGCTTTCTTCGTCAACGCGTGCTTCGTGGGCGCCTTCTTCCTCAGGTACCAGGGCGATCTGCCGGCCTTCAACTACAACGCGTACGTGGGACTGTGGCCGCTCATCACGGTGGTGTACCTCACGGCGGGGTACATCTACGGCCTCTACGAACCCGAGCGGACCGAAGGCACATGGGCGGTCACCAGCGCGGTGCTCCGGGCGACAACGCTCGGTATCATCCTCACCGCCGCCGCGGCGTTCTTCCTCGGCGAGAAGTTCTTCTCGTTCAACCGCCTCGTCATCGTGATCGCGTACGTCCTTCAGGTTGCGGTTCTCATCGGCTGGAGAGTCACTATCCTGCGCATCACGCCGGTGCGCTGGCCCGAGCAGCGCGTCTTGATCGTGGGCACCACGGCGCTCGCGTACGACCTTGCGGTCGAGTTGGATCGCCGTTCGGAGTGGGGGCACCACGTGATCGGGCTTCTCACGCGCGGCCCCGCCGAGGAGGGAGCGGCGCCTCCCGATGAACGCTTCCCGGTGCTGGGTTCTATCCAAGACGCCGCGCGCATCGTGGCCGAACGCGACGTCAACCGCGTGATCATCGCGTCGCCGGTGGCGCTGCGCGAGGTCGTGGAGGACCTGGCGCTCGGCAATGAGTCAGACGTGCGTGTCGAAGTCATCCCCGAACTCTACGAGATCTTCATCGGCACGGTCGATTCCACCATCAGCGACATCCCGCTCATGGAGCTCACCCGCCCCGCCACGCCTGGCTGGTTCCTCGCCGCCAAGCGCGCCATCGACGTCGTTTTCGGCATCGTCCTCATCATCGTGCTGTCGCCCGTACTCGTGCTCGCGATGCTCGGGATCCTCACCACGATGGGTTGGCCGCTGTTATTCACGCAGGAGCGTGTGGGTAAGGACCTGCGCCCGTTCCGCGTGATCAAGTTCCGGACGATGATCCGAAACGCCGAGAGCGAGACCGGCCCGGTGCTTGCCGAGGAGGGCGACCCGCGGATCACGCCGTTCGGTCGCTTCTTGCGCAACTACCGCATCGACGAGCTCCCACAGCTCATCAACATCGTTCTTGGCGACATGAGCTTCGTGGGGCCGCGCCCCGAGCGCACCTTCTTCGTGGAGCAGTACCTTGCCGAGATCGCCGGCTACCGCGAGCGGTTCAAAGCCAAGCCCGGCGCCACGGGACTCGCGCAGGTAAGCGGGTCGTACGCTACAACCCCCGAACGTAAGCTGAAGTTCGACCTCATCTACATGTATCATCAGAACCTGCTCATGGACCTGCAGATCCTCGCGGAAACGGTACGGGTCGTTCTTACCGGACGCGGGGCCCGATAGGAGGAACGTTGGCCAAGAAGAAAAGCGGACCCGCGGCATCGGCCGCACGTGCGGGTCGCGCCGGTCAGGCAAGCGCAACCGCAGCAACGCGTACGCCCATGACCACTCCCGAGCTCATCGTGTGGATCTGTCTCCACGCGCTTGTCCTCCTCGTGCCGATCGCGGTGTCCAACCTCAGCGTCATCGGCATCCAGGGGCCGCCGCTCACGTACGACCAGTTCGACATCGTGAAGGTCTTTGTCATGCGTGCGCTCGTGCTTATCGCGGGCGGCGCGTGGACGTGGGGCCTGCTCACCAAGGGAGCCAAGGTCCGCATCACCAAGGTTGAGTGGCTCGTTCTGGTGTTCATAGGCTGGGTGCTGCTCACCTCGCTCACGTCGGTACACATTCCCACCGCCGTCTTCGGCAAGTACCGCCGCTTCGAAGGGCTGCTCTCGTTCCTTACGTACGGCGCCACGTTCTTCCTTGCGCTCCAGGTCGTGGACCGGCCATCACGCATCCGATCGCTTGCGCGCACGCTCGTCATAGGCGGCGTACTTGTGGCCGGCTACGGCGTTGCGCAGCGTCTGGGAATGGATCCCGCGTCGTGGGGCGCTCTGCCCTTCGAGAGCCGTCGCGCGTTCTCCACGTACGGCAATCCGGACCTTCTTGGCGGCTATCTCATCTTCCCGCTGGCGATCTCGCTCGGTCTGGCGCTCTCATCCCAGAAGAACCGGGGACGTGCGCTGTACTGGGCGGCGTTCCTGCTCATCGGGTTCTGCCTGCTCGTGACGTACGTGCGCGGTGCGTGGATCGGCGGCGCGTTCGCCATCCTGGTACTCGTCATCGCGGCATTCGTCGCCCGCGCACCCTTCGGTCCCATCGACTGGGGGGCCGTGGGCCTCAGTGGTGTCGTGGCTGTGCTCGAGACCGTCCGCAGCCTTCAGTCAACCGACGGCGTGACCAACGTGCTCACGCGTATCACGTCGATCTTCAAGTTCAACGAGGGCAGCGCACTCACGCGATTCCAGATCTGGGAGGCCGCGATCGCGGCGATCAAGGAGCGCCCGATCCTGGGGTGGGGGGCCGACACGTTCCGCCTCCTCTTCCCCAAGTTCAAGCCTCTCGCGTACACCAAGACCGCGGGTTACCTCTCGGTTGCCGACAACGTGCACAACTACCCGCTGCAGCTTGCCGCGGCGATCGGCATCCCGGGTCTGCTCATGCTGTACGGCCTCATCGTGTGGTCGTTGGTGGTGTCGTTCAAGAACGTCTTCGTCCGCAACAGTGGCACGGAACGTCTGGTACTAGCCGGGTTCTGGGCCGCGGTCGTGGGCTATGTGATCCACCTGTTCTTCGGTCTGTCAGTGACCGGCTGTGCGATCTTCCTCTGGCTCGCCCTTGGCGTGTTGCTGTCGCCGGGTGCCAAGGTCCATGAGGTCAAGGCGCCGTCGTGGGGCCTCGTTCCCGCGGCCGTCATCCTCGCGCTCTGCACTGTGCTGTTCATCGGCAACGTCGTCTACATCCGTGCAGACGCCTACTACCTCAAGGCGCGGGTGATGTCGTCCGGGCTGCAGCGCGTGGAAGACGCCAAGAAGGCCGTGGAGCTCAACCCGTACAACGACATGTACCGTTCGGAGGTCGGGCTCGCGTGGCAGGATCTCTTCATCGGCGTCATCACCCAGGGCATCAACGATGAAGCCACGCGTGATCAGGCGCTTGAATACATGAAGCAGTCCGAGGAGGAACTCATCTCGGTCATCGATTACGTGCCGATGGAGTACGACAACTACGTCTTCCTGGCCAATCTGTACAACCAGGGCGCGTTCTATGTCGATCCTGTGTTTGCCAAGAACGCCATCGAGGTCGCGAAGCTTGGCAAGGAGGTCGAGCCGTTCGGCCCGGCCATCAGGCTGCAGCTCGCGGTGGGCTATACGCACCAGGGCATGTACAAAGAGGCTATCGCCGAGGCGCAGTCCGCGGTGGACATGGATCCCGCCTACAATGACGCCTGGGTGCTGCTTGGCGATGCGAATCGCCTGGCGGGCAACTTTGCGGACGCCAAGGCCGCATACGAGATCGTGCTGCAACGACTGCCCGCTCGCACCGACGTGCAGCAGTCGCTCGCGTCGGTCGAGGCCAGCCTTGCGGCCCAGGAGACGACCCCGTGAACCCGATGATCGCGCGCCGGAAGGGGCGATGATGGACCGACTGTCGCAGGTGCCACACACGACGATTCAGCGCTTGCCGCTCTACCTCAGGTGTCTCCTTCAGGCACAGGCGATGATGATGCCGGTCATCAGCTCAGTCGGCATCGCCGACATGTGCGGCACGAACGCCGCACAGGTGCGCAAGGACTTCTCGTACCTGGGCGAGTTGGGAACCCGTGGTATCGGCTACGACGTAGAAGCGCTCATCACGCATTTCTCTCGCATCCTGGGCATCACCGAGCGCCGCCGGGCGGCCATCATCGGCTACGGCAAGTTCGGCGCGGCGCTTGAAGGCTACAGCGGTTTCGCGGAGCGTGGGTTCAAGTTCGTTGCCATCCTCGACATCGACCCGGACAAGATCGGCACCGAGGTCGGCGACCTGGTCGTGGAGTCCATGGACGAGGCGGTCAGCGTCCTTAGGGACCGGGATGTCGAGATAGTGATCATCTCCACCCCGGCTAGCGCGGCCCAGGCCGCCGCGGATGTCGCCGCCGAGGCGGGAGTGAAGGCGATACTCAACCTCGCGCCCGTGCTGCTAACCACACCATCCGACGTCATGGTCAGGCAGGTCTGCCTTTCCACCGACCTTCAGATCCTCTCGTTCCACCTGGCACAGGATAGCAGCGGAGAAGCATGAGCGACGAGATGCACGACGCACCCGAGGAACTCGCACACGAGACTCCCGACAACGAGAAGGAGCTTGTACCGGGCTGGCTGGCTCTGCTCGTATTGGTGCTGCTACTTGCGGTGACCGCGCTCGGCGGCTTCATCCTTCGCGGCGCGCTCGTTGGCGATGATCGCGTCGACGACCCGGCCGAGTTCGCTGTGAGCGAGTGGCAGGACAAGGTCGCCGCCGATCCCGAAGACGTGGACGCCCGACTCAACCTTGGTTACGCGTATCAGCAGCAAGGGGAGTGGGCCAAAGCGCTCGAGCAGTACGACGCGGCGCTCGAACGCGATCCGGAGAACATGGCCGGCATGTACAACAAGGGTGTCGTGCTGCTTGAGACGGGCGAGAGCAAGGCCGCCGAGGAGACGCTCTGGGACGTGCTCGAGATCGCCCCGGACCACGCACTTGCGGCCAAGACGCTCGGAGAGCTCTACATCGAGCAGAAGCACTACAAGTCGGCGCTTGTTGCCGTGGAACCCGTGATCGAGACGCGTCCCGAGTTCGCGGATCTTGAGTTCATCGCCGCGTACGCCAGCGAGCAGCTCGGCGACAAGGAGAAGGCCATCGGCTACTACAGGGCGGCCCTCAAGTACTCGCCGGATCTGGTTGAGGCCAAAGACGGTCTCAAGCGACTGGGAGTCACGCCGTGAGCGAGCGGCGTGGGTTCCTCAGCAAGGGCATCCGCCTTTCGCCCCGTCAGTGGTTCATCGTTCTCGCGATCATCCTGCTGCTCCTGCTTGTGGGGCTGCTTGTCTATCTCCTCATGTTCCTCGGGCGTCCCGAGGCACTCGGCAGCCGCGAGGCCAAGAAGGGCATTCAGCCGATCTGGCAGGTTTACGGGCCTGGTATCGGCGAACAGCCGCTGTTCGACCGGCCGATGGGCGTTGCCGTAGGCACGTCGGGGCGCGTGTACGTGACCGACTCGGGCAACAACCGGGTTTGCGCGTTTGACTCGGGCGGCAAGTTCTTGTTCCAGTTCGGCCAGTTCGGCGTTGCCAAGCCACTCCCGGGAGGCAAGAACTCGTACGTGCCAGGCAGCCTCAACTACCCCGTTGGCATCGACACGGACGAGGACGGCAACGTCTACGTCGCCAGCTTCCGCAACGACTCGATCGAAGTGTTCGATGGGGATGGATCGCCGCTGCGACGCTTCCCCGACCCCACCAAGGTCGTCGGCAAGGGTTCCTCGGGCCAGGACGGGACCGGCATCGCCGTTACCGACGTCGCGGTCCAGGACGGCAAGGTCTATGCGCTCGACCAGTACCAGGTCTTCGTGTTCACCACCCAAGGCGAACTCGTGGCGCAGTGGGGCAAACCCGGTACCGGGCCAGGCGATCTTGACCACCCCAACGGGATCGGTATCGGCGACGACGGCACCGTGTACGTGTCCGACTCCAACCACGCACGCGTGACCGCATTCACGCCCGAGGGCAAGGCGCTGTGGAACATCGGCACGATCCCCCAGGGAATCGACGACAAGACCGAGCGCGAGTTGCAGCTTCCCCGCGGACTGACGGTGCTCAGCAGCGGAGACGTGCTGGTAACCGACGCGTTCTCCTTCACGCTTGTGCGCATCTCGCCCGAAGGCAAGGTAGACGGCACATACGGCGAGCGGGGAGTCGATCCGGGCCAGCTCAACTTCCCCAATGACGTCGAATCGCTCAGGAACTACACCGTCATCGCCGACAAGGAGAATGGGCGTGTGCAAGTCGTTCGGTTGCTAAACTGAACGAGCGTGTAGCGGCAGGGATACTGCGTAGTGTAGTCTGATGACGGGCTGGTTGGCCGATGGAGGGGAACCGAACCCAGTGAGGTCGCGCGTTCTAGTCGTCGTTGCGCTCAGTGCCGTGCTGCTCTTTGCCACGGCCGCTTCTGCGTTCGGCTACTACTACGAGAGCACCTCGACCGTCATCACCGATTGCTCGGTGTGCCACGGCATCACGGCACCGACAACGGCGACCCCGACGGGACCGCACGGAGGCTACACCGCCACAAGCAACAAGTGCGCGGCCTGTCACACGGTACACGCGGCGCCCGCCGGTGGTGTGATGTTGCTGCCCGCCGCGACCGTCAAGGGTACCTGCCAGACCTGCCATGACGGCACCGGCGGCAACGGTGTCTACGGTGTGTTGGCGGCGCGCTCGGTCGTTGTCACCGCTTCTCACAGCATCGATACGACCACGGTCATCCCTGGTGGGAACGTCTCCACGGGCGGATCGAGCGTCGGAGTATTCTCGGGTGTGGGTAACACGCTCACCTGCAGCGATTGCCACAGCCCGCACGCCGCAAGCGTCGTGGCCACGTTCATCGGCGACCGCGCGCGCGGCTCGGTCTCGGTCACCATCCAGACGAACCGCCTACTCAAGCAACTCCCCACAACCGCCACGACCGCGACTGCCGTGTACGGGTCGGACTGGTGCGGTGGCTGTCACAAGGGTCGCATATCTGGTTCGGGCGCCATGGGAAATCACCCCGTGGACTCCAAGGCAACCACGAGCACTCCCTTCTACTACGAGAACATCGCCAAGGTCACCGGTGCAGGCGTGCAGACCACGCAGCTGGGGACCCTCGGACGCAACAACTTCGGGTACGTCATGCCGGATCCGCGCACGTCCGATCAGGGCGCGCACTACCCGATCTGCCAGCAGTGTCACGAGGATGCCAGGAATGTCGGTGATGCGACGCCGCAGGTGATCGCTGCCGGCGAGGTCTACAGCGTCACCGCCACCGATGGCGTGAACGCCGCCAACAACCCTCGCTTCCAGGTGTTCCCGCATGAGTCGCAGAACATCGCCTTCTTAGTGGAGACGTACGATGATCTGTGCCTCAACTGCCACGCACCGGACTAGCAAGGAGGGTTCTTGGGCGAGCCAGAATCTCTGGCCCCCACCGCTGGGGGAGCGGACCTGCCGGATGGTATCGACGGATCGTCGAACCGTCGCGGCAGGCTTGTGTTCGCCGCGATCCTCATCCTGCTCCTGTTCCTGTGCGGCATCACGACCGTGGTCGAGACCTACGTGAGCAAGTCTCCCGATCAGATCAAGGTCGTCACCGAGAACCTGGAATGCCTGCAGTGCCATGAGGAACTCATCCCGCTCATGTCATGGCCGTCCGTGCACGACCCCTTCGTCAAGGAGCAGTGCACCACGTGCCATACCCCTCACGGGTACGTTGAGGCCAAGTCCGTCATCTCGGGGATCTCGCAGACCTGGGAGCGGGCCAAGACGCTTGTGGAGTGGCTGCCGCTCAAGCTTGTGCTGGACGTCTTCTACCCGGGCGGGGATAAGACCGCCGAGGACGCAGGCGGAAGGATCCTCTCAACGAGCGAGGACAAGGTGAAGGGGGCCACCTCGGAGCCGGTTCTGCCAACCGACGAGCTCTGCTGGATGTGCCACGGCAATCTGGGGCCGCAGCGCAACATGGCGTTCCCCCACGAGCCGTTCAAGGACGGCTACTGCACCAACTGCCACAATCCGCACGCGTCACAGTTCAGGACGCTCCTCACGCAAGATGAGCGCGACCTGTGCGTGACCTGCCATCGTCTTGGACCCCAGCTTGCCCGTGACCAGGTGCACCCCCCGGTCGAAGGCCGCTTCTGCACCAACTGTCATCACCCCCACGGTTCCGAGTATCGCGGAATCCTGGTCGCCAACCAGCGCGAGCTGTGCTTCCGCTGTCACCCGTCGGTGGCGCCCGCGAGCCTGATGCCGGTGCAGCACCAGCCGTTCTTAGACGCGCTGTGCACGGACTGCCACGAGCCGCACGGCTCGGACTACGTGCCGCTCCTGCGCAGTCCCGAGCCCGGGCTGTGCTACCACTGCCACCCCGGTATCCAGTACGACTTCCTCAAGAAGAGCCATCACCCGGTGGGGACCATCAAGCTGGACTGCACCGGGTGTCACGACCCGCACGGCGCGTCGTACCCGGCTCTCCTGGACGCCCAGAACAACGAGATGTGCTACCAGTGTCATCGCGTGTTGATCCAGGCGACGTATGACAAGAGCGCTCACTTTGACACGCTCTGCATCAAATGCCACACGCCGCACGGGTCGGATTACTCGCCGTTACTGCAGGACAGCAACCCGGACATATGCCTCAGGTGTCACCCGCCCGAGGGGTTTGATGAGTCCTCGGCCACCGTCTATCGGAACAATCACCCGGTGCGGCCATCAAACTACGACGTGAAGGCGCGGAAGCCGCTCACGTGCACCACCACGTGTCATAATCCGCACGGGACGGCTCACAACTACATGCTGCGGTACTACGATTTCCTCAACGACGGTAACTGCCTCATCTGCCATCAGGCCACACCTGGTGAGCGCGTGGGCATCGACTTCTAGATACCAAGGGAGACTCGCACAGCATGCCCAAGCTTTCCCTCGCCGGATTCAAAGACCACCGGCGTCCCCGGTTCATCATCCTCACCGGCGTGGCCGTGCTTGCGCTCGCCGCATTCGTTGTCGTCGCCTTCGGCGCCACATCCACCTTCTGGTTCTGCGCCGAGGCGTGCCACAAGGTGCAAGACGACACGATCACCGCGTACGAGCACTCACCGCACAGCATGGTCTCGTGCATGTCGTGTCACGAGCCCGTCAATGCCGACCCGATCACGTTCACGCTCAAGAAGGCCAAGGCGCTCGGCGAGCTCGTGCTCACGGTGAGCAACGACTACGAGCTGCCGCTCAATGGCGAGAGCCACCTCTCGGCCAACGCTGAGGAGATGGGCGTCGAGCAATGCGCCCAGTGCCACAACCTGGAGACCCGCACGATCACCCCGTCGCCCGGCATCATCATCAACCACGACATCCACGCGCAGAACGGCGTCCAGTGCACGATGTGCCACAACCGCGTGGCGCACGTGGAGGACTTCGATCTGGCGTTGACCGATCCCAGGACCAAGGCCAAGAACGTCAAGCACGAGGACTTCATGCTGATGGAGGGGTGCTACCGCGCCGAGGCCTGCCACGGCCTGGAGACCACGTACAAGGCCCCTGGTGAGTGCTCCGCGTGCCACCCCAAGGACTTCGAGTTCAAGCCCGACAACCACAACGTCGCCGGCTTCTACGAAGCGGGCGGGGAGTCGTCGGGTCACTGGAAGCTCAAAGAGGAGCGGCCCGAGTACTGCCGCACCTGCCATCTGGAGTCCAAGTTCTGCGTGGACTGTCACGGCGTGGAGATGCCGCACCCCAAGGACTTCACCAAGACACACGGTGACGTCGGCAAGAAGTCGCCGCAGTCGTGCGCCAAGTGCCACGCAAAGGGCGCGAAGACGACCGATGCCACCAGCACGCAGTTCTGCAACGCGTGCCACCACAAGGACTCCGATCCGACGAAGGACTGGATCCCTCAGCACTTCGAGGTGGTACGAAAGACCGGCGCAGAGCCTTGCTTCGAGTGCCACGACCCTACATACTGCGCCAAGTGCCACGTACGGTCGATCCAGTAGTTTTGCGCGAACGCTTGGACGAATGGAGACATCCCCGCATGCTCGATGCCGAGCCGCGTCAGAAGGTACAACGTAAGGTGGACCCCTGGGTTGCCCCTCTGATCGTTGCCATACTCTTGGTTCTCATACTTGTGCTCACTGCGGTGGTCTATCTTGTGTACACCGGAGTAAGTGCGAATCGCATGCCCCGGACTCTTGCTGAAATGCAGCTCAAGGACTACGAGCAGCAGTTTCTCGCGACGCCGGGTGACCCCGAAGCGGTTGCCCGGTATGCCCGGCAACTCATCGAGGCCAAGCGGTACTCGAGGGCACGGTCGGTGATCGCCACTTTTCGCTCGAGCGAACCCACTGCGGATGCCTCGGTGATTGTTGAGGAGGCGCGGCTCGCAAACGCCACAGGGTCACCCGATGAGGCGCTTGCGATTCTGGATACGGCCATAGATGCCGCCGCGGCTCAACGCGATACGAAACAGAAAGAACTTGAGGCGAAGGGTGTTTACGTCAGGCCCGACGCGCCTGCGCTCGTTGATGCCGCGCTCCTCAAGTCCCAGATTCTCGATGCCCAGGGAGATACCGAAGGTGCGATCGAGGTATTGACCCTCGCGCTCAAGGAGGACGCCACCATGGCTGACATACTCGTGTGGCGTGGGGACCTGGAGGCAAAATCTGGTGACACTGAGTCTGCGCGCGCTGATTACAACGCGGCCCTCAAGATGATACCTGACTATGCGCCGGCGCTGGCTGGCCTGAAGGCGATCGGCGCGGAGGGAGCAAATGACTAACGAGGGACAGCAGGACCGCGGCAGAAGATCCACCCTTCGCATCGCCCTGATTGCGATACTAGTCATCTTGATTCTGCTACTTGGCGGGCTTGGCTACTTCGTGTTCTCGCTTCTCGAGCCGGTGGGTGCTCCAACAAGCGAGGAACTTCCTGATGGTCTGCAGTGGGTCCGCAGTATCTACGGATACGGACCGGCCGAAGACCAGCGGTTCATTGCTCCTGACCATGTTGACATCGCGGACGACGGCACCATCTGGGTCAGCGACACGCAGATGAATTCGGTCATGTCATTCACGCCGGATGGGCAGCCGAAGTCCCGAATCGAAATGGCGGCGGTGCTCCCGAACGCCTACGTCGCGCCGAAGGGTCTCGAGATGGGTCCCGATGGCAGGCTGTACGTCTGCGCGAACGGGGCCGCGAAGATACTCGTGTTGTCGACGCGCGGTGAGCTGCTGCAATCATGGGATATCCAGGACCCGCTCGACATCACACTGAGCAATGATAGGGCATTCGTGACCAGTCCTGCCGGTGTGAGCGTGTTCGCGCTGGATGGAGAGCTTGCGGGCACATGGGGAGGCCGAGGAAAGGCTCTCGAACAGCTCGATCTGCCCCAAGGCATTGAGATCGGGGCAGATGGCACGGTCTATGTCGCGGATACCCTGAACTCCCGGGTCAAGGCATTCACGACCGAGGGCAAGCTTCTGTGGTCTACAGCTGCCGGGGTCATGGGCGGAGGGTCGGTACCGATGGGGACCGAGACCAGTGCCTCCGCCGAAGCGTCAGGGACTGGAATGCAGCTGCCGGCAGGAATCTGTACGGATGCAAATGGCAAACTGGTTCTCGCCGATCCGTTCGGTTTTGACCTTGTGGTCATCGACCCGCAGAAGAAGGGCGAAATCGTCGGACGTTACGGCGAATTCGGGGCGACGGATGGCTTCTTTGCCTACCCGCTCGGTATGGCCTACGACTCTCAACGAGATTGGTTCGCGGTTGCAGATACCGCCAACGCCCGTGTCCAGATAGTCCGGATCGTTGGAAGCGGGCGCTCGGATCTCCTGCCCTCGGCACGCCGCGCCGCCGCCGGACCGCTGTGGATATGCTGTCTTCCGCTGGCCCTGCTGTTGCTCATAGGGGCATTCGCCGCAATCAGTCGCCGACGCACACATTCACTAGTTGAAGACGAGAAGCAAGCCGATAAAGAAATCGAGTAACAGTGGTGAATTGGCGCTCCAAGCGTAAAGCGTGGTTGCCCAAGCCGTGAGCACGGTGGTAGTCTTTGCGGGAGGGCTGAGTTAAGCGGTGTGAACTTGTTGCTTTTCGGGTTCACCTGGGGAGATGTCTCGCGTATGCGAGTGTCTGATAATTCTTAACGAGGAGGTGAATGAGTGAATATGAAGAACACAGTCAAGAGGGGAGACTCAATGACCTCCAAGAGAGTCGCATTTGTCCTTGTACTGACTTGCCTAGCCGTTGCGCTCACGGCGGGCGTTGCATTCGCTGCCGCAGGTGCCGGCTCCAACGGTGCTTCCGATCCGTACGCCGTTAACCCTGGCGGGACCCCGCACACAGGCTACGCCACGACCACTGTTAAGTGCGCGGTCTGTCACGCGGTCCACCGCGGTCCGGTTGCCGGTGAAGTTCTGCTGCGCGGGACGGTCGCCAACGCCTGCGAGTTCTGCCACATCCAGAACAACGTGAGCACGGTCAAGGTGTACGGCCAGGTTGTTGCGAACTACACGACTGATTATGAGAACAACCACAGCAGTGTCGGTGGCAACTCCGACTGCGTGGACTGCCACACCGTTCACGGTGCAGGCGCGATCAGCACAACAATCGGTGGCCTGAACACCAAGATCCTGAAGGCCACTGCGGGCACGCTGCCTGGCGGCAACGCCGGGGTTCCGGGCACGTGGGCCTTTGACGACGGCACGGTTCGCGCGGGCGTCGTGAGCAAGTACTGCACGCAGTGCCACGACTACTGGACGGCCGGGTACGATGATACCGCGCTCGACCAGAATCACATCATGACCGTGCTCGGGGAGGATCTCACCACGTACACCAACGCGCAGACCTCGATTACGAAGCCTGTTCAGGTCGCGTACGCGGCGAGCACGTATTGCACGAGCTGCCACGATGCGGGGTCAGACACTGCCGCGGACAATTTCCCGCACTACACGTCTGGCGATCGCTTCCTGTTGAGCGCCGCCAGCTCCATTGCGGCGACTGCGGCCGCCGCCGATCCGTCTGAGGACGGAGCCTGCCTCAAGTGCCACCACAACGGCACGACTGGCGTAGGAACCGGCTTCTAGCGCCTGGGTAACAGATCGCCGCTCGTTGGCGGCGGAATGGAAGGCCCCCTCGAGTGAGGGGGCCTTCTTCTTACTGTGCGGGTGTCGCGAAGATGACTGATCAGCGTGGGCCGGGGTCCGCACTGCAGGCCCAGCGCAGGCCCCGCTGGGTCGCTCGGGGAACCTCCCGGTCCGGCATGCGAGTCCATGGCAGTAACGCTCGCCACCCGTTCGGATGCGACGTGCCTAGTGGCAACGATTGCAGAAGGGCCCTTCGTGGTGCTTGTGACACGTTGCGCACAGCGCATCTCGGGGAAAACTCTGGTGCCATCGCTTGAACCCCGAGCCGTGTCCCGCATCAAACTCGCCGTGGCAACCGTAACAGTCTGTCTCCACGTGGCACCGCCAGCAGAACTCTTTGCGATCGAAGGCCGCGACACGGGCATGATCGCCCTCGACGAACGCAACGGTATGGGGCATTCGGATCCCGTGGCAGGCGTCACAGCTCTTCTCGTCGTGACAGGTGCCACACGTCGGTTGAGGAAGCTGCGTCTGAGGATATATGCGCGGAAACACCGGTGATCTTCCGGGATCCCCGACATGACACGTCTGGCAATCACCGGACGCTGCGTCGCCGTTGTGGCACGTGATGCACTGCGACATTCTTGTTCCACGCGATGTGGGAACCGCGGCGTGGCCCGTGTGCTCGTGACAATCGCCGCAGGTCATCCCTGCCGCAAGCGGTTCCTGGTGGCTCATCCGTATACCGCTCGTCACTTCGATAGACCCGGTCAGGTCCTTCTCGTGACACGTAGTGCACCTCTGGGCTGCGACAGGAGTCGGTGCAGGTGACTTGCCGACCGAGTTCGCAAGTACGTGCCTGAGCCGGTCCAGTCCCGCGCGAGGCGCAGTAAGCCCAGCCGCACCTTCATGGCATCGAACGCAGTCGATGCTCGCGTGGTCGCTCAGATGCCACGATTCGGCGGAGGTCGTCATCACGTGACATGTGTCGCCGCAGTAGGAGTTGGTGGATGTAGCCGTGTACGCCGCAACCACACCGGCGAGAACCAGTAGTACGGCCATGGCTGCCCACGAACGTCCAGAGACACGCGCCAGCGCTCGTCGTCCTGTCCCGCTCCGACTGCGGGGGTCCTTGGCCACGGCCGCCGTCGTGGCGGCTGTGCTTTCCTGCCCCCGTGAACGACCCGGAAGCAGGAGGATGAGCAGCCCGATTACCAGTATCAGCACCAGCAGGGTGACAGCAGCCAATAGTAGTGCCGCAACTACAAGGTTGGACGTTGGAGCACTGATGACCTCGAGAATCTGATCGATGTACGGCTGCATCTCAGTCACCCGCCTTGGGCAGGCTCGACTTCAGGTTGCCGTCGGTTGACCCCGGATGCACGTGGGCCACGTGACACCGAGTGCAGTCATCTCTGCGATGGCACTTGAGGCACCGTTGATCGTCCACCGAGGTCGCCACGTCGGGGTGCGCCTCCAAGAAGGACTTCGGGTGCGGCATGGCCATCCCGTGGCATGCGTCACAGAACGTCGTGCGATCATGACACGTGCCGCAGGTCTTGGGTTTGGCCGCCGCGACTTCAGAGTGAGTGGCGCCGAAGTCTAGCGGGTGCGGGATCGGAAGTTCGTGACACGAGGCACACTTCTTCGATTCGTGGCAGACATCGCATGTTCGAAGATCGCCCATGCCGTGCGTTGCCCTCCACGCCGGGCCGTGAGTGACCGCCCAAGACCCCTTCGTCAGCCGTTCAGCGGTGGACTTGCCAGCGTGACACAGGTCGCACTCCGTGGAGGCATGCTCCTGCCGGTGACAGCCGATGCAATCCTCCATCTGGGGTTCGGTAATCCAGCGAACGCTTGTGCCGTGCGCCACGCTGTTGTGGCAGCCATCGCAGGTTGAACCGACCGCGCACGTCGCGTGAGAAAGTCGCAGCCCGTTGCGTTCAGTTTCTCGGGTGAGGATCTGCGCGTGGCATCGGACGCAGCTCTGGCGCGACGTGTGCGCCGCGGGCCCATTCGGCTCGCCGCTCAGGGCACCCGGATACATCGCGGTAATCTCGTTGATCTTGAAACCCGGCCAACTCCACAGACCATGGTCGAGGTGGCAGGCGTAACAGTCAGCATCGGCGTGGGCGCCTGACGACACCTTGGCCGCGATGGTGCGATGACATGCCGCGCACGCCGACGGCTGCGAGCCCACAGCGATGATGGCGACTGCGGCCAGTATCAGCATTGCGAAGATGGCTGTTATCGTTCGGTTTCGTGCAGCAGGCACGTGATTGTATCCGTTTCAGATGCGCGGGCGGCGTGTCGGCTTACCTCGCCATGATAGTGGGGATGTCGGGCACGCGCCAGGCGACCGAGCATCTCGCCGGGCCGGGATCGCCGGGCCGGGATGGATGGCCCGTTGCCTCACGTAAGAATGTCGTCGAACGAGCGATGGTTGACGATATGTGACATCCATCACATAATACTTCGCTAAGGGGCAACGAACTGAGACTGGAAGCTGTGATCCGCCATCCGCGACTGGGCACCTGGATGGCGAGGAGCTAGTGGTGCAACCGGCCGGCTTGGGGCCGGTTTTTTTGTTCTCTGGGGGAGTTGTTGTCGGGCGCAGGAGGGGTGTGCTCTTCATGAGGTCTCGGACCTTGTTCGCTTGTCTCGTGTTCCTCACCGTAGCCACAGGTGCGGCGGTAGCGCATGCGACGGTGATTCCCGACGCGCCAACAGTTGGCAACGAGTCATGTGTTGCGTGCCATTCGGCCGGCACAGACTATGCGGCAGCGTCTGTGGACTTTGCCGCCAACGCGGTTGACAAGGCGACGGCCTGCAACAAGTGCCACTGGATCACCGGTCATCCTTACCACTACCGGGACCAGGTGTGCCAGGGATGTCACGTCAAATGGGACTGGACAACACGCACAGATATGTTCGTCTCGCAGGTATCCACGCCCTACGGCTACTTCACCTCGATCGATTCGCCCGATCTTGACGCTGCCGAGCTCCATCGGATTCACTCCGCTCGCAGTTGGCCAGCTGAGATTACCGACTACGCGCCGTCGTGCGCGGGCTGCCACGCCGCTGCGGCTTGCGACGCCTGCCACTCCAGCGCGACAGCCCATGGGGCGCACGGCATCGAGGGCGAGGCCTCGGTAGGAATGCCAACAACTCAGGTGAATGTGAACGTCACTCGCGGAGTTCCACAGGGTGAGATCTCTTGGACTAACCAAACATACGATGAGCAGTCGAGCTGCACAGCCGCAAGTTGCCATGCTGGTGTGGCCTCGTCCAGCTTTGTCGACGACGTTTCCGGCCAGGTTTCGCGCACGGGTACGTGGCAGACAACGGTGATGCCCACTCTGGTCGGAGGCTCGTATTCTACTGCGACAAGTGCGGGAGCCGTTGCGGAGGTGTCGTTTGTAGGAACAGGCATCACGTGGATAGGAGCCCAAAACGAGTTGTGCGGGAAGGTGGACGTCTACCTCGACGGTGCCTACCGTCGCACGGTGAACCCCTACTACGGAAAGTGGGGCTACGACAAGGCGATCACGGTCGTCGAGGACCTCCCCAGGGGCAGCCACACTCTCCGACTGGTGAATACAGGACTAACGAATGGTGTCAGGGCGTACATGTTCCTGCAGGGATTCCGGGTACACGATTCCAAGCCCGCCTTCAGTGCGGCACCCAACTGCGAGAACTGCCACTCTCAACACGGTGACCTGACAATTCGACATCAGACCACATCGGACGTGGCCGGTTGCGTCGGCGCCGGCTGTCACAGGAGTCCCGAACTGTCGGTCGAACACGACCAGTGGTGGCCTACAGGAACGTGTGAACTCTGTCATTCGGCCACCGCTTCTGCAGAGGTCTCTCAGGCGGTTGCCGCCGGAGATACGTCGTGTGCGGCCTGCCACGACTTGGTCTCCGGCCCGACTCATCGCACCGCTCACTGGCCCACGCCGATGCTCTCCGACGAGCTCGGCCCGCGCTACGGCTACTACACGGGCTCCGCGTCGCTCACGCCCACCAACGACTGTCTCGGCTGTCACACGAGCAACCTCGTGGACGAGCACATGGGCATGACGGATGGCCCATACGTGACGCGGCCGCCGCGGTACGACTCGGCCGGCAACGCGCTTGACTGCGCGTCGTGTCACTCCTCGAGCAAGTTTGAAGTCCTCAACGCGATCGCCACGGGTACCAGCGCCTGCGAGACATGTCACGCCGTACATGCGCCCATTCCCGAGACCCACGCGAGTGAGTTTACGCCCGATACGGATGCGTCGTGCGCGGAGTGTCACAGCTCCGACCTGGCCGTCGTGCACAATGGCAACTATTCGGTGACCACCGCCTCGGGCAAGGTCCTGACCGGCTGCGCCGTGTGTCACGAGTACTTCGAGGGCGAGCGCGGCGCGCAGGTCCAGTACGCGATCGAGGTCGCCAACGACACCGACTGCACGGCATGCCACGCCGACTATCACACCGGCGCGACGCCCGCACACACGGCCGACGATTCCGCGAGCGTCGCGTGCGCAGACTGCCACGGCACCGTCGGCCAGCCACTGAGCGTGACCGACGTTCACGCAGGCGCCGCGCTCGGCACATGCGCGGTGTGCCACAACAACCCGGCGCGGGTACCGGATCTCTCGGCCAAGACGGCTGAGTGTGCCTCGTGCCATGCGACATCGGGTACCGACTACCACACCGCGATGGCCGGGGCGCACACGTACACCGAGATGCCCGCTGGCTGCGTGGGCGCCAACTGTCATGCCGCGAACACGCTGCCCGAGGCTCACTCCGCGTACCTTTCGCGCTATCCCGACTACGCTACAACCTGCGCGCTCTGCCATCAGAACGCCGACCCACTCCGCATCAACTGGGAGACCGCCTCGGCGGACTGCTCCACGTGTCACACCGTCCACGCGGACGTGAACGCGGTCCACACCGCCACCGCGCCCGAGCGGTGCTTCACGTGCCACAAGACCGCCGATGCGTTCGCGATCCACAAGGACCGGGTGGAGGGCGCATGCGCCGTCTGCCACGCGAACCCCACCAAGGGCGACCTGGCCGCCGGCAAGCTCAACACCAACTGCGACGGCTGCCACACCACCGAAGGCACCGACTTCCACGCAGGGATGAATGCGAAGCACCAGGGTCTCTCGGGAACCTCCGGGTGCGATGTGCCCGAGTGCCACGGCTCCATCTACGTGCCGCAGATCCACGAGCGATTCGTCGGCTCCGGTACCGAGTACCCGCAGTACGCGGACTCGTGCGAGCTGTGCCACCTCAACGACAGCACGACTCGCATCAACTGGACCACGGCGGTCAACGGCGCCTGCAGCAACTGTCACGCGTATCCGCAGCACCAGACGTCCAACCACACCGCCACATCGGCCGAGAGCACCGAGTGCGTGGCGTGCCACGGCTCCAACTGGGTGCCGATCGTGCACGATCCCAGTCAGCAGTGGGAGCAGTGCAACCTGTGCCACTACAACCCCGAGAAGGGTGACCTGACCTGGGGCAAGACCGATAGTGATTGCGAGCAGTGTCACAACAAGTATCCAGCTGCGACCAACCACTACGCGGCCGCGGACCACACCGCGACCGAAGCCTCGGACTGCGCCGGGTGTCACAAGCTGGAGCTCGCTCCCGAGCACATCAAGGCGTCCAGCAACGCCGTGGACTGTCTCGGCTGCCACACGTCGGCACTGTTCTCGGGCATGACGAAGCCGTGGGACGACACGTGCGCCGCGTGCCACGCCGCCAAGCACGGCGACCAGAGCGCAAAGCACACCTCCACCACCACCGCATGTGGAGGGGCTGGCTGTCACGACCTCACCGACGTTAGCGCGATCCACGCGGATTCGGCCAAGGGTTGCTCGGCCTGCCACACCAACGACACGGCCATCGCCACGTCAACCACCTGCACCGACTGCCACAACAACGCTACCGGGTATCACCTCG
Source organism: Coriobacteriia bacterium (assembly GCA_049657775.1). GTDB lineage: Bacteria > Actinomycetota > Coriobacteriia > Anaerosomatales > Anaerosomataceae > JBASNZ01. Next base: position 29,471 of record JBASNZ010000091.1, read on the forward strand.
ACCAGACGACCAGCCACACCGCCACATCGAGCGCCTTCTGCGAACGCTGCCACGACGAGGACGCCTCGGTGGGAGTCAACGTTGAGCCGGTCCACGACTCGGTATGCGACACCTGCCACAACAATCCCACGCGCGTTGCTGACATCTCGGCCACGACCGCCGAGTGCGGCAGTTGCCACGCGACATCTGGCACCGACTATCACACGGCGATGGACACCAAGCACACCTTCGGAGCCATGGACGCCAGCTGTATCGCATCCGGCTGTCATGTGGCCACAACGCTTCCCGAGGAGCACGCACGCTTCGCAGGCGCCACCGGCCGCTACGCCGAGTACGAGGACAGCTGCGCGCTGTGTCACGAGAACGCGAACTCGACTCGCATCGACTGGTCGACCGCCTCGGCCGACTGCTCCACGTGCCACACGGTCCATGGCGACGTCGACGCGATCCATGCGGCTCCCGAGAGCCAGGCGTGTGTGGACTGCCACGAGACGGCCAGTGTGCTCGAGCTGCACGGCACCAGCCGGGAGACGTCGTGCGCCTACTGCCACAACGCCACCACGGTGCTGCCGACGTCCACCAAGTGCGTGCTCTGCCACGACGAGTACACAACGATCGATCCGGCGCACTATCCTGTGGCGTCGCATGACGCGACTGCCGAGACCGGCTGCGGGCAGTGCCACTACAAGGACATGAAGGCCGAGCATTTCAAGCCCACCGTCGCGGTGAGCTGCGTGAGCTGCCACGAGGTCAAGGTCGATAGCTTCACGAGCGCTTGGGACAAAACGTGCGGCGCATGCCATCCAACCAAGCACGGCGAGCGCCAGACCAAGCACGTGTCACCGACCACCTCGTGCGGTGGTACCGGCTGCCACGACATCACGGATGTAGCCGTCATCCACGGCGTTGTCGGCGGCCCCGGCTGTGGCGCCTGCCATGTGAACCCCGCAACGCCGGCGACCACGACCAATTGCACGGCTGCCGGTTGCCACGCGTCCGTGGGCACCGATCACCATGCGGCGCACAACGCCACGTCGGCCAACCCGACGAGCTGCAAGGGCTGCCACTTCATGTACCTCGATGACGAGCATGCCGCGCTTGGACTCACCTGCGCCACGTGCCACAGCTCGACGAACACGGTGGTCCAGAACGCGATCACAGCGGGCGACCTGAAGTGCCTGACCTGCCACGCCGATTCGCCGCACAACGCGCGTCAGGGGTACGAGTTCAATCCCAAGAGCTCCTCGGTGCACCGCGTGTCGAGCGACCTGCCTGGGATGCAGTCGGCATTCACGGTCAACGGCACGCGCTACACGTGGACGCTGCCGTCGGCAGCAAGCTTCCTCAAGACCGGCTGGGCGGTCGACTCGGTCATGACGTGTGAGTCGTGCCATACCTACACGGGTTCGACGGGGCCGCATGGCTCGGCCATGAAGGTCAACATCGACCCGGCGTATCCGACCGCGTATTCCAGCGGCACGCTCAGCCCGAGCACCTCGGTGGGTATGACCACGGGCATCATCTGCGCCAAGTGTCATGACCTGAACGGCACGAGTGGCTCGTGGAGCAACATCGTCCACAAGGAGCATGACGACCGCGGTATGACCGAGGGGGGCCGATGCGTAAGCTGCCACACCCTGGTCCCGCACGGCTGGAAGCGCCCACGGCTTCTCGGCTCAACAGGGGATGCGGCCGGGTATGCGACCGTTTCGGGCGGCAACGTTGAGTTCAAGCTGCGGAGCTACACGCCCAGCAGCTGGAGCAAGTCAGACTGTTACGCGGCATGCTCGAGCGAGCGTCACCCTAACCAGTCCAACCCATGGCCGCTGGTGCTTGATCCGACTGTGCCGGTCTCCACGACCGGTGACGTAGCCGGCACCGTCACCGACTCGGCCACGAGCGCCGCAGTCAGCGGTGCGACCGTATCCGTGGCGGGCAAGACCGCCACGACCGCGGCAGACGGCACCTACTCGATCACCGGTATCACCGGCGGTTCCTACACCATGACGGTCGTCAAGACCGGCTATACCACCTGGTCGGGATCGGTCACCATCACCAACGGCACGACGCTCAGCAAGAACGTCTCACTTGTCGCTGGCACCTCCAGCGGAACGAACCTGGCGCTCGGCAAGACGTTCACCGCCTCACGCTACGAGAGCTCGAGTTACACGCCCGCCAAGGCCGGCGACGGCAGCGAGACGACATTGTGGTGGTCAAACGACACCGGAGGAAGCGGCACCACCGAGTGGCTGCGTGTCGATCTCGGCTCGAGCATGACGATCAGCAAGACTGACATCGCGTGGTACGGCGACTACTGGGCCAAGGAGTTCCGGGTCTACGCGTCCACCAACGGATACAGCTGGACCCAGGTGTACGCAACGAGCAGCGGCGTCGCGGGTACCTCGAACGTGACCTTCACCGCGCGGAGTGCGCGGTACGTGAAGGTGGAGTGTCGCAAGACCGGCACGGGGCGTGGCAACGGCTACGGCATCGCCGAACTGAGGGTGTTCCAGTAGCGGCGGCGTTATTTCGCGCCGCCAAAGTGGGCGTCCCGCAGGGGGCGCAAACTCGCTACAGGTTTCTGCACGGGTCCGGGTTTGGCGCACGTCCTGCTGCTCCCCCGACGCCTCCGACCCGACGCCTCCGACGCTGTTCACCGGTAGTCGGTGCTGATAGAATATGAACGATCGAGGGGCTATCGGAGGCAACGTTTGCTGCATTCCGAGGACACGCGCACATCATGCGAGTACCACGACCACGCGGGGGCGGTGTCCCGGCGTGGTTAAACGCATCCGTTCCTGGTGGATGAAGCACCCCAAGGTGACCACGGTCGCGATGGCTGTCCTGGTCCTGGGGCTGTTCGCGGGCGGCGTGCTGAGCGCGAGCGGCGCGACCGCGGCGTACACCGTCACAGGCGCCACGACTACCGCGAACTGGGTGGACGACAACAACAGCACGAGTCCCGCGAACATCGCCACAGCCTTGAGCTCAGATGATACAAACACCTCCTACGCGCGAACAACCACGGCGAACGCGCCGCTGCAGATGCAGATGAGCAATCCGGGCGGGGACCTTGGCACAATCACCGACGTGACTGTCAACTACTCGGTGCGCAATCGGACCGGTGGCGCGGCGGGCAACATCACTGTTCAACTGGGTGTCGACCTGGGTGGCGTCAAGCAGTGGAAGACCGCTCAGACGCTCGCATCGAGCACTGCGTACTCGACACTGTCCTACACGGCGGTACCCCGTCCCGGTGGTGGCTCGTGGACCTGGGCCGACATCCAGAACCTCGAGACCCTCACTCAGGCCACGGTCATCGATGGGACGACCTACATGTACCGCGTGTCGTACGTGGAAGTCGTTGTCACCTACACCGCCTATACCGCGACCACCGTCGTTCTCGCCAACGGCACAACTGTCCCGGCCGGTTATGCCACGCCCGGTCAGACCGGCGTCGTAGTCGACGCATTCACGCTCGATCGCACGGACGGCAACAAGAACGCCGTGGTCAACACGGTCACCGTCACCGGTTCCGGCACACCCGGCAATGTCGTCTCCGGTGTGAGCATCTACCGCGACGAGAACGCCGATGGGTTGCTGGACGCCGGCGATACCATGCTCAATGCGGCACCGGTTGCGTTCTCGGGCACGACCGCGACCATCACCATCAGTGAGCCGGTGGACAACACTCTCAGGCAGTACCTGGTCGTGTACGACTTCTCCGGTACGGCCGCCAACAACGCGACGATCAGCGCAAACGTCACAGCGGCGACTCGAACCAACGTTGATACTTTCACTCGAACAACTACTGTGGGCAATACCTTCACGGTGGACGCGGGCGACCCGGCGGCCACCATCAGTGCTCCCACGGCGGGACAGGTCCTCATCGGCAACGCGGGGGCGAACACGACGCTCTCCGGCAACGCGACTGATGGCGTCTCGGGTGTCTCGGCGGTGCAGATAACCCTGCAGCGGCTGGATACCAACGAATACTGGAACGGTACGACGTGGCAGACGGGCATCGCCTGGCTGTCCACCACACTCAGCGCGCCGAACACCACCAACACCAACTGGTCGACTACCTGGGCGCTGCCGACACAGAACGCCACATTCGATTATCAGCTGATCGCGCGGGCAACCGACCGCGCGGGCCGCTCGGGGAGCTCGACGGCGCGGACGTTCCGCGTTGACACCGTGCGCCCGGCTATCTCCTCGGCGGTTGCCAACGACAGCACGCACGTGACCGTCAACTGGACAGACGCGCTCAACGCCACGACCGTGGCCGCAGGCGACTTCACTATCACCGGCGGTGCGGGCCTGACCGTGAGTGCGGTAACGGTGATCGACGCCGATACCATCCAGCTCACCACAAGCGCGCAGGTCCCCGGGACGTCATATACCGTCAATTGCGCGGCAACGCGGGTGGCGGATCCCCATGGGAACACGAACAACGCGACCACCGGCACGTTCACCGGATTCGCGGCGCCAGCGCTTACTGCCGCCGCGGGTCCCAACAGGCCTGCTGCGGCCGTCTATCTGAAGCCGGGCGACACCAACAAGGTGGTCGACCAGATCCGATTCAGCGCCACCAACGGCGCGGTCACGGTGAGTACGATCCAGGTCATCGGACTGGACACCGCAAATGCGCTGCGCACGGACATCGGTAACGTTCGCCTGTACGTGGACAACGGTGACGGGGTGTTCGATAGCGGCGTGGATGCACAGCTTGGCACGACGCAGACCGGCTCCACGTTCACCTCCAACACATCTGGCACGGGCTATGTGACCTTCTCGGGGCTGACCATGTCGGCGCCTGCTGGCGGCTCGACCGATGTGTGGGTTGTGTACGACATCGCGGCAGGAGCCACCAGTGGCCGTCGCGTGGGCTCCCGGCTGACGAACGCGAATGTGGTTGTCACCGCCCCCGCCACGGTCACTGCCTTCACCCAGATCGACTCGGTTGCAGCCGGGCAGACGCTCATCATAGACGCGGTCGTCCCGGCGGTCGCTGTGACCGCACCGGCCGCATCCACCACGCTTTCCGGAGTGGCGGGCAGCGCATACACCTTCACCGGTACGTCGTCGGACGCGCTTGCGGGCGTGAGCGGCGTGGAGGTTTCGATCACCGACGGAACGCAGTACTGGGACGGCTCCGCTTGGACGCTTACGCCAACATGGCTTTCGACCACCGATACGTCCGGCGCGGGGTCGTGGGCGACATGGTCGCGCGCCTGGGTGCTGCCGTCTGACGCGGGGACGACGGTCTACACGGTGAATGCCCGTGCGACCGACCGTCCCGGCAATCAGGCGACTGCCACGCGCACATTCAACGTGGACAACGTGAAGCCATCGATGCTGTCGGTTGCGACCGTTGATGCCACGCATACCGACGTCACGTTCTCCGAGGCGCTGAGCAGCGGCACCGTTAGCGCCGCCGACTTCACGATAAGCGGCGGGGCAGGACTGAGCGTCTCGGGCGTCTCCTTCCCAAACGCCAGCACCGTGCGGCTTACATTCTTGACGCCGCAGATCGTGAACACGTATTACACCGTCGCGTGCGCGGCGGGTGTGCTCACTGACTCAGCGGGTAATACCAACATCGCGGGGTCCATCCAGTTCGCGTCATTCGGCTCCGCGAGCGACTTCACGCCGCCGACCGCGCCGGGAACCCCGACTGTTACGGCGGGCGCCAAGTCGCCCACGATCGCGAATCTGTCGTGGGCACCCTCCACGGACAACGTGGGTGTTACGGGGTACCGCGTCTGGCGCTCCACGGACGCTGCGGGTCCCTTCGCGGAGATAGGCACGACCGCGGCGACGACCTTCGCCGACGTCACCGGAATCGTGGGTCAGGCGTACTATTACCGCATCACGGCTTACGACGCGCTCGCGAATGAGTCCGGCCCTTCGGGCGTGCGCGGTCCGGTCACCGCCACATGGTCGCCTGCGCCGCACGATGTCTACACCGCGTCTACCAAGCTGTGCGATCTGTGCCACATCCCGCACCAGGCTGCATCGACCACGCCGATCCTGAAGCCGGTTGGCGCTGCCACCAACGAACTCGATGTGTGCTACGTCTGTCACGACGGCAGTGGCTCGAGCACCAACATCGCTGGCGGAGCGGGAGACACGTTCGCGGGCACGTTGCGCAGCGGCCATAGGGTCGAGGCGACATCGAGTGCCGCCGCGGGCGACCTGACCAACGTGTGTTCCGATTGTCACACGCCTCACGGCGATTGGGTCGCGAACTCGCGGCTTCCCGCTGCCGAGGTTAATGGACAGATCGCGGGCGTCAAGGGCAACGCGTGGTGTCTCAAGTGCCATGATGATGCCGCATCCTGGTACAAGCCGGGCGGCTACGGCTCGCTGATCTCCAATCCCACCCGTGATGCCACGGGCTACCCGACGATTGGCACGTTCCCGGGTGCGACGACATACAGGACATCCTCCAGGAACGCACACAGCCAGATTCCGGCAGGCGCGGACCGCCAGGCGGGCGATTGCCTGTACTGTCACACCGCGCACCGCTCGGCCAATCCGTACGACGGAGTCGTGGCCACATTCACTTCCTCGGCTGCTGTCGCCAAAGACCAGACGGATGGCGACTTCGCGGCGCTGTGCTTCACCTGCCACAGTGGTGGCGCGTGGGAGACGAGCGGTGCCGCCAATGTGAAGCAGTTCGTGACGGGCGGGACCCAGCGCTCGGGCCACCGCATCAAGACCGCCGGCGGCAAGTACGGAGTGGGTGCGCCACTGCCGTGCTACGAGTGCCACAATCCGCACGGGTCCAGCCGGGGCAATGCGTTCATGCTGTCCGACGCGCTTGGTGGGAGTCTCGATCCGACGTCGACGGCGCCTGCGGGCGTGCGGGCCTTCTGCTTCACGTGTCACACCACGGCTGACAGCGCCAAGGGATGGGACAGCACGGCGGCCACGTACACGGTTGCCGTTGCGACCGGTAAGAGCGTTGCCGGCCTGCCGCGCGACGCCGCGCTGGGCGCCAATGTGCTGCGCCTCGCAAACGTCTCGGGCCACCGGTCCACCGATAGTCAGTCGTGCTACCTCTGCCACGGTTCGAGCTACGCGAGCGGCGGCAACAACGTGCACAGCCCCTCCGGCGGCGTCTCCACCGGTGGCTCGACATGCTATGGCTGCCACACGGTCTACAAGGACCCGATGGAGCGGACGGGGACCGATCGCACCAGCTTCTACCATCACGTGCTCGGCTCGGTCACGACGTCCGGCGACGTCGCACCCAACGCCGGTGCGTATGCGACCTCATCGACCGACGTGCTCTGCGTCAGCTGCCATACCGATCACAACTACTTCAACGCCAGCCAGTCCGGTAACCTGCGCCGCAACGCGAAGGTCACGTCCGGCGCAAGCCCGGTCGATACTGACTACCTCACCACCTCGGCTGACAAGTACGGCGTGTGCATATCGTGCCATGAAGTCAGCCTCGTCAAGGAAGTCACGGGTCTTCAGAAGAGCGACGGGACCGGCGAGACCGACACGCCCAAGATCGTGGGCGGCACGGGATCGGGCGGATACGGGGCGTCGGCGCACTCGTACGCGGCCACTTCGACCTACGGTGACAGCACCGTCTTCAAGGCGGACTGCTCCAAGTGTCATGACGACGAGCAGGACACGGAGTTCCAGAAGGAGCCCGGTAACGCGTTCGGCACTCACTGGAGCAACTCACAGCGACTGCTGAGTGCGCTCGGCGGTTCGCAGGTAGACTACCTGAGCGAGGACTTCTGCTACAGGTGTCACTCCTCGGTGTTCAACCCCAACGCCGGAAGCGCGAAGGACAAGTACGGCGTGCGGGCGATGCCGACTGCAGGCACGCTCGAGGTGTACGAGCAGTTCACGATCTCGGGCGGGTCGAAGCACCCGGTCGTGCCTAATGGCGGAAGCACGGTTGCGTGTGAGAACTGCCACAACCCGCACGTGGTGAGCGCGACCGACAAGATCACGGATCCCGCGACCGGCTATGCCGTGGACGCGTACACCACCGTCGCCGACAAAGCGGAGTTCTGCCTCACCTGTCACGATGGCACGCTGCCCGTTCGTGACGTGAGCGCCACGGTCTACGTGCCCGTGAGTGTCACGATCGACGGCGCGCGCACCGCTCAGGCGAACAAGGCGACCAACGCCGCGCGCGCACACTGGACGGCCAACGGCTCGATCTCGGGCACCGAGGTGCAGTCGTGTGCGACGTGCCACGACAACCACGGCTCAAGCGCCAGCAAACTCCTCGGTGCATACGATCCGGCCACCGATTCTAACAAGATCACCGGCACGCAGCAGACCGTGACGATCACGGCGAACAACAACACCGTGTGCTACGCGTGCCACCGCGATGCAAGTGCGAGCTACACCAGCGGTTACGTTCGTGACTCGGCGGGCTATCCCACCGAGCGGACGTATCCAGGTCAGACGGTGTTTGAGAACGCGACTTACGGCATCCACCGCAACGTGACGGGTGGGGGAGAGTCGACCGGCAGCTGCAATAACTGCCACGACGTCCACGGCACTGCGAACACCTTCGACGAGGTCAAGGGCACGTTCGGCGCCAGCAACTTCGGCGCGTGCTTCGCGTGTCACGACGGCAGCGTCGCCGGGGCGACCAACATAAAGCAGTTCTTCCCGACGACGGTCGGCGGTTCGGCCACGCAGTCGGGTGCGCTCCCGGCGGGCACGCGCTTCGGCCATCGCGTGCGCAGCAACGTTGCGGGCGCGGCCCTAGCACAAGACGAGGCGGTGCCGTGCTACGACTGCCATAACCCGCACGGGTCCGGCTCGATGAGCGGTCTGTACGTCGTTGCGGCCACGGGCTACAGCGCTCCAAGCGTCACCTACACCGTGATCGGCGACAACGAGGTGCTCGATACCTCATCGGCCACCGGTGTGCGGCGCTTCTGCTTCACGTGCCACACGACGTTCGATCAGGATGCGACCACACCTGCAGCGCAGGGCTGGAACGGTTCGGCGATGGCTGACGTTCCCAGCGGTGCGGCCTTCGAGGGCATCGACCGCGTCAACGCGGCCTACAAGCTGCGTCTGCCTGCGGCTCTCGGCCACAATCTTGCCGATACCAAGAGCTGCTACGACTGCCATGGCAGCAACTACGGCACAAACGGCAGCAATGTGCACAACCCGACCGGTGGCGTCTCATCGGGCGGCCAGGACTGCTACGGCTGCCACACCGGCTACACGGTGATGGATGACCAGGTGGGCACGTACAAGGGTAGCCTCACCACGTATCACCACGTGCTGGGATCTTCGACGACGATCGAAGGCGACGAGGCCGATCAGTTCTGGCAGAGCAACTACCCGGCGGCAGGCACCAACGTCTACTGCCTGAGTTGCCATGTGGACCACGACAAGTTCAACGCCAACAAGGGCTCGAACCTGCGCGGGGACATGACAGCCAACCCGGCTGCGGCCAACAGTGACTACAACGCCACCAACGGTGGTGTCTGCCTGGGCTGCCACTCGGTGACGCGCGCGAAGGACACAGCGGGTCAGGCAGCTGGCGGTTCCACGACCGCGACGGGGATCGCCTCGGCAACATACAACGCCAGCGCGCACCAGTACCCGGTGGGCTCCACGTTCTCGGGCGCCTCAGCGTTCAGCGCGGACTGCGTGAAGTGCCACAACGATGAGCAGACAAAGGACTACCAGACGTCCACATATGAGTTTGGTATTCACTGGAGCGCTGAGAATCGCCTGCTCAAGGCACTTGGCGCGGCCAACGCTGGTACCTCGAGTCAGACCGAAGAGAACCTGTGCTACAAGTGTCACACCGGTGCGACCGCCGGAACAGACGGATACGCGACGGCGTCGATGACGGCTGCCGCCCGGAGTCTGCAGACTGTCTTCGGGAAGACCCGGAAGCACAACGTTGCGGGCTACGCGGGCGTTCACGTCGCCGGAGAGATCACCTACAACACCAGGCACATAGAGTGCGAGGATTGCCACGGTGTGCACGCGTCTTCCGTTGGACTGCACGCTGCCAAGAACACGTCGACGGGCTCGATCGCGGGAGCCGCAACACACGGAGCAGTGGGCGTCCGTCCCACCACATGGGGAGCCAACTGGGTGGCATCCTCATCCACGCTGACCGACTGGACCAAGGTGACCATGGCGGGAGGTAGCGACGATCTTGAGGGCTACATCTGCCTGAAGTGTCACTCCAACTATGGCAGCATGCTCAGTGGCGTCGTGCCCCCGTCGGGGCTGCACAGCACCACCAACTCCTTCACGGATCTGGCGCGTGAGTTCAACCCGAACAACCAGAGCTACCACGCGGTCTTCGGCGCCAGCAAGGCGGACTCGCAGGCGTACGCGAGCTACGTGAACGGCTGGGCGTGGAACTCGAGGATGACGTGCTCCGACTGTCACACACAGGAGGGCACGACCGCATCGGGCCCGCACGGATCGGCCAACAACTGGATTCTCAAGTGGGCGTACAACCCGGCGACCGAGGGTGGATCGACCAACACGTTCTGCGTGAACTGCCACGATCCGGAGCACAACACTGCAAGTGCCACGGCGGGCGGAACAGGTCTGGCCACGAGCAGCGGGACCAACCTGCACTCGAGCAAGCATGGCAGCGAGCCCTGCACGGAGTGTCACGTGACACCGCCGCATGGTTGGCAGCAGCCGCACCTGCTCAACGACGCCACCCACACGCAGATGCCGTACACCTACTACATCAACAGCATCGGCGGCAACGACTACGTTGTCACCACATGGCGCACATACCGACAGTGGTCTGAGAACAGCTGCCAGCACTCTCCGTGCAATTAGCGCCGTGACACGACAATCCGCCCTTATCATCCTCACCATGTGCGTTCTAGCCTCGGCCTCTGCCGGGTGCGCTCGCGCGAAGAACCCGCCTACCGCCGGCATCTCTGAAGCGACGGCAACCGTCGAATCGACCGCGACGCTCGCGCCGCAGCCTGCGGCCACGCCTGAAGAGGCGGTAGTTGCGTATCTGGGCATTGTGCGCAAGGCGTACTACAGCCTCGATAGCACGCTCGTGGCGCCGTTTGTGACCTCCGGCCAGTGGGTGCGCGAGGATGCATACATACAGCTCAACCTCACGCAAAACCAGGCGATCGAGATGCAACTCCTCTCCTTCTCGGTCACGGCCCAGCCGGTCTCGTCCGCCGAGGCTACCTCGGTGACGCTGGACACCAGCGAGAACTGGAACTGGCGCTACTGGGATCTCAAGACGCGAAAGCCCAAGACGGAATGGGTTGAGACCGGGTATTCGGTTCGCTACACGTTGGCGCGACAGGGCACGGGCTGGCTGGTTGACGGCACCAAGGTGCTCGAGCAGTCTGGTGAGACGACACCAACCCCCGCACCGTGACGGTGGGCTCGTGAAGCCGCTCGCACGCGCATACGCACTGCTCCGCTCCAGGCGACTCGCCATCTGGCTGATCGCGGCCTTTGTGATCTACGCGGCCGCGGCAACGATCACAGCCGACAAGGACAGCTACGGCACGCCGTACGCGAATCCCGTGTTCATCGGTATCTCCATGGCACTCACACTCGCCACGGCTGCGTGCGCGTGGGAGCGAGCTGTGGGCGCGATCCGCCGGTGGAATGCGAGCACCCGCATCTCTCCGGAGTCGTTGGAGCGTCTGCGCCAGCAGCCACGGATCCTGGTACCGGTTGAGACGGGTGCTTCTTCCGACGCGGTCATCGAGCGAGTTGCCGGAGGCCTCCGGGCGCAGCGGTTGAGCGTGCGCGTCGGCGGCACCCGGATCATCGGCTCGGCGTATCGGGTCGGGCTGATCGGCAGCCCGCTCTTCCATTGGGCGCTTGTGCTGTTGTTCGTTTTCGTCGGTCTCGGCCAGCTCACCCGCTCGGAAGGGTTGATAGGCGTGCCAGTCGGCTCGAGTCGTCTCGACGCCCTCGAGTCGTACGGTACCGTCGAGGAGGGCCCGTGGCACAACCCCGGGTTCACCGGGCTGACCTTCGCGGTGCCCGAGATGGACCTTGCGCACGTTGTGGACGGTGTGGATCGTGGCGCCTCACCTCTGGTTGAGGTGTACGACGGACCCGAGTTGGTGGTGAGTCACCAGACGTATCCGAACAGTCCTTTGCGATACCGATCGCTGCTGATACACGCCAACAACTACGGGCTTGCCGGACGGTTCACATTGGAGACTGGCGGACAGTCCGTGCCGGTCGATGTCCTGTATGACTTCCAGGAGGGTTCGGGCAACGCCCCGAACTCCTCGGCGCTGCTCCTTACCCGAGGCACCACGGACCTGGAGTTTTCGTCCAGCATCGCTTTGGATGCTGCCCGAAGTGACTGGAACTGGGGCATGCCGCAGCGGCCACGCATCGCGTGGAAGCTTGTTGAGGCTGGCGCGACGACAACCGGCACGGTTCTGCCGGGAGAATCCATAGCGTTGGGAGAGGGTCAGGTGCTCAGGCTTGACGGCATCACGTACTACGCGCGCCTGTCGGTGGTGGACGATTGGTCGGTCACCCCCATCTACATCCTCTTCGTTCTGGCGGCGATCGGCCTTATACTGGCTCTTCTGTTGCCGCCAAGAGTGGTCTGGATCATGCTCGTCGAGCGGGACGGTCAGCGTTTCTTGCATGCTATGACGCGGCAGTCCCGAGGCGATCGGATGTTCCCGGACCGCGTTGAAGAGGCGCTGCGAGCTGCGGTTACAACAGAAGGAGGCGCTACATGACAACGGAGATCATCGTGATGTGGGGTGCGGTCACGCTGTACGCCCTTGCCGGCGTGCTCTACGTGATCAGCTTCGTGTTCCGCAAGCCCAGACTCCAGACGATCGCGGTTGCGCTGTCCGCAGCCGGACTGGCGGTTCACGCCGCCGGGATCATCGTGCGGTGGGTACGGGTAGGGCACGGGCCGTTCCTGGGCTTCTATGAAGTCGTGTCGTCGTATGCGTTTGTGGCCGTGGTGCTGTTCTTGATCCTGGCGTGGCGCAAGCCCGGACTGCGGGTGGCGGGAGTAGCGCTCATGCCGCTCGCATTCCTCGCGCTCGGTGGCGCGATGATGGCCCCCAAGAGCGATCTGGCGGTAACCGGAAAGCTCGCCAGTTACTGGCTTGCCATCCATGTCTCGTTTGCAAAGCTCTCGTACGGCTCGTTCATCACGGCGTTCGGCCTGGCCATCATGTATCTCGTGCGCAAGAAGCGTGGCGAGACAGACGATGCATCGGCTGCCAAGCTCGTCACCTTTGATGACCTGTCGTTCAAGTTCATCGCCGCAGGCTTCATCTTCTTGGGCATCATGATCGCCGCAGGAGCTATCTGGGCGAATGAGGCCTGGGGCCGCTACTGGGGATGGGACCCGATCGAGACTTGGTCGCTGATATCATGGCTGTGCTACGCCTTCGTCATCCACCTACGCGTCACCATGGGCTGGCGCGACTCCAGGTTCGCCTGGGCGGCCATCGCAGCCCTGCCTGTGCTGCTCTTCGCCATGATCGGCGTGGTCATCGTGTATCAGTCGATCCACGGCGCGTACCTCATCGGGTACTAGGAGATTGAGTGCCTGACAACATCGAGTCTGCCGAGCAGCCACAGCGACCGCCCCGGAGCGCCCGTAAGCCCAAAGGCGTGCGTCCCGGCGTTCTTTTGGCGGCCATAGGTGTTGTGCTGCTGGCCGCAGTCATCGCGGGCGGCGTTTGGTGGCACATGTCCCGTCCTGTCGGCGTCGTCGATCTTAAGAAGCCCTCAGGCGACGCCACGGCCACCGTCTCATATGCCGGACAGTTCCCACCCGACGATCGTCCCAAGTTGCTCAACCCGCTCGGTATCGCCATCGAGGGCGAGCGCCTCTATGTTGCTGAGTCCGACGCCGCGCGTATCTCGGTGTTCGGCCTTTCGGGCGAGGTGTTGGGCTCCATCCCGCTCCCGGCGGCCGCCGGAGCGCTCGCGGCCTATCCCGCTGATGTCGCGGTGGTAAACCCCGAGTTGCTTGCGGTTGTAGACACGGCCGCGCAGCGTGTGGTGCTGATCGCCTCGGATCCACAGGCCGAGTCGATCCCGGTGATCGCGGGTGCCGCCGATAAGAAGACCGCCCCTGCACAGCCGACCGCCGTGGCCGCGTCGGACGGCGAGGTGTTTGTGGCCGACAGCGCGACGCGGGACATAAAGGTCTACGACTCGGATGGGGGATTCGTCAGGTCGATCGGGGGCGATCTTAAGCCCGCGCTCACGTTTGTTGGAGGCATGTGCGTTCTGGGGGACGGGCTGTATGTGACCGACTCCAACGCGGGCAAGATCCTGCTCCTGGACCTGGCCACGGGCAAGCAGATCGCCATCTTCCCCGACAGCCGCGCGCTGCCACGAGGCATCACCGCAGGCCCTGACGACGGTCTGCTCGTTGTTGACACGTTCAGCCGCACTGTCGACATCACATCGGGAGACGGCACCAGAGTCGACCTCATTGATGGCGAGGCATCTGGCGATGGGGCTCTTGGCAGTCCGCGGGACATCGCGTGGGACGCAGGCGACAGCCGCGCGTACGTCACGGATGCGACCTCGGGGCTGATCAAGGTGTATAACATTCGCTCCAGGGCCAAATGATCGCTCCCGCGAACGGAGACTGAGATGTCGATCGCAATCATCATCAACAACTACCTGCACGACGTTGCGACGGCGATGCTCATTGCGAGCGCCGCGCTGGTATGGGCCCTTGACCGCGCCGTCGAGCGTGATGGCGTCGCCGGCGCCGGTGATCTTCTCGCGGCCGCGTACCCGCGTCTCGTGCTGGTCGCGCGTGCGGCCCTCGTGTGGATCCTGCTCGGCGGCATCCCGCGGACGATCTTCTTCACGCGATACGAGTGGGATCCGGCTGTAACCAAGGGGATCGTCCCCGCGCTCGCCATCAAACACGTGCTCATGGCCCTCGCCGTCGTTGCAGGGGCGGTCATGTGGATGCGCATCTCAAAACGAGTACGGAACCGGAACGCCGCATGAGACGGATCCGGAGCCTTTCGCTGCTGCTGGTGGTGGGAGCGCTGGCAGCGGCCCTGCTCGGCTGCTCGAGCAGCGACACGGACGCTGCCAGCGCACATCCGGCGGCCAAGGCCCTCGACCGTCTGCTGCAGCTTCGGGTCGAGGGAAGTCATGACGCTTCGGCGTACGCGGACTACTTCGAGGACCCCGCGCTCGCCACCGCGCTGGCCGAGTCGACCGCCAGCACCGGGACCGCGGCGGTGCCCCGCTGGGAGCCGCCGTACGTGAGTGCGGTGGGTACGGACACCGTCGACGTCATCGTGCGCTGGGTCGCCTCGGACGACTTTCCCGACTGGCCGGCGGCGACCGCCTTCATACTGCGCGAGGCAGGGACCCGATGGCTCGTGATCGATGCCGTTGAGCCCGCCGACCCGCTGCCTGGCCCCGTGGCAGACAGCAAGCTCGACGCCCGATAAGCGCAAGACCGTTCCACAATCACGATTCTTCGGCCGCTCGTGCCCCTCGTCGCACAGTGACGTGACGTATGTTCGTTAGGAAATGTCCGAACGGCGCTACAATACTAATGAGTCTTCAGCATGCGGACGGAGGGAACGGCCATGCCTGACGGTCGAAATGCGCCGGATGCAACACTGTACCGGCTGTCGCTCTACCACTGCTACCTGGGCGAACTGCTGCGCGTCGGCGCTCCCGACCGCATCACCTCTCGCCAGCTTGCCGAAGAACTCAACATCAAGGAGGAGACGGTCCGCCGCGACATCTCCTTCGTGGGCGATATCGGCCGACCCGGCGCGGGCTACGAGCCCGAGGTGCTCTACCGCGAGTTCATGGAGTTCCTCGGCCTGTCCGAGGAGTACCCGATAGCCATGATCGGCACGGCGCGCATGCTCGACGCCTTGCGGGTGGTGTTTCCGTCGGAGCGCTACGGCGTTCGCCCTGTCGCGCTCTACTCGGAGCTTCCCGAAGACGCCGGGGAGGTCGTGGGTGGACTCACGGTGCAGCATCTCACCGATATCACGCGGGTCGACCCGGATATGGGCATATCGGTGGCTCTGGTAGCGTGTTCGCCTGGGTGGGTCCAGATCACGCTCGATCTGCTCATGGGCGCGGGCATCACCGGCGTGCTCTTGCTCACGCCGATCATCCGGATCCGCAAGCCAGAGGGAATGACGATCACGCAGCTGCGCATGCCGTGCGACATCAAGTCGCTCGCGTGCCGCTGCCACGTGCCTGTGGGCACCGTGGGAACGCTCGGGTAACGCTCGGATCCCTCCTGTGTGACACGTCGGCGTTGTCGCAGACACGTCGGCGTCGTGGTTGCCAGACCGCGCATGCTATACTCTCGTACCTTGGATACCGTGCCGGCCGTGTCCCCCCGACGGCTCCTTGCGCGAGGAGGCGCACCGTCATTGCCACAAACTGATCTGGTTCTTCTTCACGCTCCTTCGGTGTACGACTTCCGGGAGCGTTCCATTATGTTCGGGCCTGTTTCGGACCTGGTCCCGTCGAGCCCGATCTTCGAGATGTATCCGCTCGGGTTCACGACGATGGCCGAGTACATGGACCGTCACGGCCTTAACGTGCGCATCGTCAACCTTGCGATGCACATGCTGGCAAAGCCCAGGTTCGACGTTGAGAAGGCCATTCGCGAGATGGCCCCGCTGGCCTTCGGCATCGACCTGCACTGGCTGCCGCACGCACACGGATCGATCGAGATAGCGCGCATCTGCAAGAAGTACCATCCCGACACGCCGGTCATCTTCGGCGGCCTCTCTTCGTCGTACTTCCACGAAGAACTCATCCGCTACGACTGCGTGGACTACATCATCCGAGGCGATTCCACCGAGGAGCCATTCACGCAGCTGCTCTATACGCTTCGCCGCGGTGGCTCCGTTGCCGATATCCCCAACCTCACGTACAAGACGTCCGACGGCACAGTCATCGTGAACGACCTGTCCTGGGTCCCCGACACGTTCGACCATGTGAAGCTCGACTACAGCTTCAGCATGCGGTCGGTCATCCGCGATCGGGACATGATCTCGGCTCTGCCGTTCAAGGGCTGGCTCGGCTATCCGGTCACGGCCTCGCTCACGTGTCGCGGCTGCACCAAGCAGTGCCCCACATGCGGTGGCTCCGCGTACGCGTTCGCGAAGCACTTTGGACGGAACAAACCTGCGTTCCGGGATCCCGAGCGCCTCGTGGCCGACATCGCGCATGTCGCCAAGCACATACCTGGTCCCGTATTCGTGCTCAACGACTTCCAGCAGGCGGGGCAGAGCTACGTGGAGGAGTTCATCCACGGGCTCAAGCGCATCAACTTCCGCAACCCCATCGGGTTCGAGTTCTTCACACCGCCTACCGAGGAGTTCTGCGCGTTTCTGGGCGAGAACCTCAACGATTGGTCGATGGAGGTCTCGTGCGAGAGCCACGATGACGACGTCCGTGCCGCGTTTGGCAAGCACTACAGCTTCGAGGACGTCGCCGTGTCCATCGAGAACGCGTTCAAGCACAACTGTTCGCGCTTCGACCTGTACTTCATGACGGGCCTTCCCACGCAGACCGCCCAGTCGGTGCTGGACACGGTGCCGGCGGTGCGCGACCTGTATGCACGAATCGGTAACGACAAGCGCCTGTTGGCGTTCATCTCGCCGATGGCGCCATTCCTCGACCCCGGGTCGATGGTCTTCGACAATCCCGAGGCGTACGGTTACACGCTTCGCGCCAGGACGCTCGAGGAGCATAGGCAGCTACTGCTGGAACCCTCGTGGAAGCACATCCTCAACTACGAGCCCGACGCCATGACGCGCGATGAGATGGTCGAGACCATCTACGAATCCGCGATCGGCCTCAATCGCATCAAGGCCGAGGCGGGCGTCGCCGATAGCGCCGCGGCCGCGGTGACCGAGCGCCGCATCAATGCCGCTCGCGATGCGATGCGGCGCATCGACCGCGTCGTCGAGTCTTCGACCGGCGTGGAGCGCGCAGCCCGTCTCGATGAGCTTCGTCACGAGATCGACCGACTCAATGAGAGCACGGTGTGCGAGAAGTCAGAGCTCAACTGGCCCTCGTCGGTGCGGCCCACCCACGTATGGGCCAACGTAGCGCTGTGGTTCAGGATCAACCTGGAGACGCTGTTCCCCAAGCTTCGCAAGTTCATCCCGCATCCGAGTGATCGGGGGCTGTGATGGACGACAGCGAAACGCCGACGCCCGCTCCCGGGCAGCCGACGACGGATCGCGTCAAGAAGATCTTTGAGACGATCGCCCCCAAGTACGACCTCTTCAACATCCTCTCGAGCTTTGGGATAGACAGGCTCTGGAGACGCTCGACGGTGAAGTACGCGGGTATCACGTCGCGAAGCGTCGTGCTCGATCTTGCGGCTGGCACCGGCGACCTCACCATGGCGATCGCCCGTCAGGGTCGCCCCAAGTCCATACTCTCGACCGACTTCGTGTCCGAGATGCTCGAGGTCGGCAAGCGCAAAGCGGCGGAGTACACCGGCCCCACGAAGATCGATTTCGAGGTTGTCGACGCGCAGAGCCTGCCGTTCGACGACGCCGCCTTCGATGTGGTGACGATCGCCTTCGGCGTGCGCAACCTACCAGATCGCGCCGCAAACTTTCGGGAGGTCAGACGCGTGCTCAAGCCGGGTGGCCGCTACGTGATACTCGAGTTCAGCAAGCCGCCGTTCCCTCCATTTCGGCGGCTCTACCACTTCTACCTCAAGACCGTCATCCCCGCGCTCGGCGGGCTCCTCACCGGCGATCGGCCGTCGTTTGCGTATCTCAACGAGTCGATTCGCGCGTTCCCGTCGCAGATCAACCTTGCGGCGGAGTTGCACGCAGCCGGATTCGAGAGGGTCGCATGGCACAACCTCACGTTTGGGATCGTCGCGGTCCACATCGCACAGGGATGAGTCCGGCGGCTTCCATGCGTCAGCGTGTTGTACCATGTGTGGACGGTTCCTGATTCGTCCGGAGGCCCCGATGCTGCTGCTTGCACGCTACGTGTTGCCGGTGAACGTCCCTCATATCGAGGATGGCGGCGTTCTCGTGCGTGACGGAGCGATCGTCGCTGTCGGCACCCGCGCCGAGCTTCTCGCGGCATATCCTGCCGAGGAGGTGCGTGACTTTGGACAGGCCGCGCTCATGCCGGGCTTCGTCGACCTCCACACGCATCTGGAGTACAGCGTGTTCCGGGGAGTCGTGAACGACCTGCCGTATTCGCAGTGGAAGATGCAGGTCATGGCCAAGGAAGGGGCGCTGACCGATGAGGACTGGCGCGAATCCGCGCTCCTGGGTGCGGTCGAGACGCTTCGTTCGGGCATCACGACGATAGCGGACATCACGGATTCGGGCGCAGCGCTCGGTCCCGCCTCGGCGGCCGGGCTTCGCGGCGTGATCTATCGCGAAGTCTCCACGATGAATCAGAGCGAGGTGGCGGGCAGGCTTGCCGCTGCACTTGAGGATGTAGATACGTGGCAGGCGGCCGTGGATTCGTCTCTCATCACCATAGGGCTGGCGCCCCACTCGCCGTATTCGTGCCACCCCACCCTCTTCCGTGGGGTGTCCGATATCGCCCGGGAGCGCTCGCTTCCCGTCGCGATCCACCTGGCCGGATCGAAAGAGGAGTTCGACTTCGTCAAGTACGGGTCGTCCTCGCTCGGTCAGGACTATCGCAACCAGTCCGGGTGGGAGAAGATCGCCTGGCTACCCACGGGCGTCAGTCCCGTTCGGTATGTCTACCAGTGGGGCATCCTCGACCTGCCGCGGGTACTCGCGGTGCACTGCGTACACCTTGCGGACGGCGATGTGGAGATCCTCGCCCGTGCGGGCGTTTCGGTCGCGTACTGCGCCAGGTGCAACCTCAAGCTGGGGATGGGCATCGCCCCGCTGCAGTCCATGCTCGCCCGAGATATCGTCGTCGGCATCGGGACCGACTCACCGGCGTCCAACAGCACCATCGACTTCTTCGACGAGATGCGGATCGGGCTTCTCGTGCAGCGCGGTCTTGCGGGTGAGGCACGGTTCTACACATCGGCGCGCTTCCTCAAGATGGCCACGCTCGACGGTGCGCGTGCGCTGGGGATCGACCACCTGGTTGGAAGCCTCGAGCCGGGGAAGCGGGCCGACATCATCGCCGTCGACCTCTCGCGCAGCCATCAGCTACCAACGCAGGACCCGTACAGCGCGATCGTGCACACCTCCAATCAAGAGGACGTTGTGATGACGATGATCGACGGCGTCGTCAGGTTCGATCGCGGCGAGTGCCCGTCGCTTGACATCGAGGGTCTCGCCGAGAGGATCGAGATGATACAGCAAAAGCTGCGAAGCGGGTCGGACGTATGATCGAAGTAGGCACCGTCGTTGCCATACGAGGCGACAGGGTCGACATCTCGGTCGGCCCATCCGCAACGTGTGAAGGCTGCAACGTTTGCAGCGCAGGCTCGTCTGGCGCCGAGATGCTCATGTGCGACGTCATCGACACCGTTGGCACGTCGCTAGGCGACAGGGTCGAGGTGGTCATCTCTGAGGGCCTGCGAGTCCAGGCCGCCCTCGCCATCTACGTGGTTCCGCTCGGAGCGCTCTTCATCGGGTATTTGGCGGGCTTCTTGCTTGGGGAGCGCATCGGTGTTGATCCCGATCTTGTGGGTGCGGCACTGGGAATCAGCGCAGCTACAGCGGGGTTCATGGGCGCGAGTGTCCGGGAGCGCATGCTTGCCAGGAGCGGACGCTTCGCTCCGCGTGTGCGTGCTATAATCGCGCGTGGCCCGGAGCACGAATGATCGGCCCGGGCGATCGACGACGACATACTAGGAGGTAGCAGCACGTGAGCGACCAGGATTTCTTCTTCGACGAGGAAGAGGA
Organism: Coriobacteriia bacterium; assembly: GCA_049657775.1. Taxonomy (GTDB): domain Bacteria; phylum Actinomycetota; class Coriobacteriia; order Anaerosomatales; family Anaerosomataceae; genus JBASNZ01. The sequence goes on from JBASNZ010000091.1 coordinate 50,323, forward strand.
CACAAAGCCTAAGTCCGCACCGAAGGCCGCCTCGGGCGCCAAGGCGGCGGCATCGAGCAAGCCCTCTTCCGCCGCGCCTGCTGGCTCCTTCTTCGCACAGAACGTGAGTATGACCGTTGCCGCTCTCATGGCGGTCATCGCCCTGCTTCTCGGCATCATCATCGGGATCGTCATCCCCACCGGCACGAGCACGGTTCCTGCCGTGACCACGCCGGCCGCCACCTCGGACGCCGCGGCTCCGACGCTCAGTGATGATCAACTCAACTCCGGCGAGCTCCCTGCGGGCCATCCGGACATCAGTGGCATGGGTAGCGCTACCGCGACCGGTTCCGCGGAGACCACCGCTAAGTAGCCTGGATCTCACGCCGTCGTGTCTTCGCGGCACGGTGAGTATCCGCGCACGTCCTCAGGAAGGTACCGAATGGCAATCAACAAGTCTTCTTCGCCGCCGTGGGTCAAGGTCGTCATCGTTCTGGTGACGGTCTCGTTCGTCGCGTCCGTGGCGGGTATAGCGGTCGTCGGCGCTGGCGGCGGCGGTAGTTCGACGAGCGCATCGAACGGCTCGACAACCGACAACGCGTCGATCGCGGCTAAGTACCAGCCCACCCTCGACGCGCTCAACGCGTCTCTTCAGGCGGATCCCCAGAACGCCGACCTACTCACGCAGGTTGGACACACGTACTACGAGTATGCGGCCGAGCTCACCAATGCCGGGCTTGGCGATGTAGCCGCCCCGCTGTGGGCGACGGCGATCTCGTTCTACGATCGAGTACTGGCGACCAGGCCGACGGACGCCGTCGTCCTGGGCAACAAGGCGTTCGCTGCGTACTACTCGGACAGCCCGATCGCTCGCGACGCGTTGATGGCCTTCATCGCCACCGATGACGCGGCGCTTGCCGAGCAGATCACCAATGCCAAGCAGTATCTCAGCCAGCTCGGCCCCGCGTCCGCGGTCACCACCGGAAGCGCGGTCACCACCGGAAGCGCAGTCACCACCGCACCGTAAGCGTGAGGCTCAGAAAACGATCGAAGGCCGACGCCAGGAATGGCAGCCGGCCTTCGTGCGTGGGGAGCGCTACGTGGTGGCGGTGTCGGCGACCATCTGCTCTGCGTCGTCCAGGGATGCCGCAATGGAGAAGATCCCCGAGAGCCTCGTCAGATCGAGGATGTTGTCGACCGCGTCGTTGGTCACAAGGACCAATCGACCTCCGTGGGAGCCGTATTCCTTCGAGAGTGACAGGAGCAACCCAAGACCCGAGCTGTCGAGATAGTCCAGCCGCGACAGGTCGACTATGGTCGCACGGGGAGCCTCTTTGAGAATCCGGTCGATCGTCATCCGGAACGTGGCGCACTCGCTATAGTCGAGTTCGCCCACGAGCGTGAGCGTCCAGTGGCCTTCGTCGGGGTCGAGCTGGATACTCAGTGGCATGAAGTCTCCTCAAATCCTGCGTGGATGTCCGGAATCTACCCGTATCGCGGGGGGTTCTCACCACCGAAAAGGCCGAGTGGGGTACAATCGACAGTGCTGCGGCGCCGGCTGAAAGAGAGACGCACTCGCATGGAACTGGACATCAAGATCGAGCGCGACGGAACAGCATGCAAGATCTCGGTCAAGGGCGAGGTCGACGTCTACACGTCGCCGATGCTCAAGGCGCACATCGTTGACGCTGTCGATGATGGGTGCACCGACATGATCGTCGATCTGGAGGATGTCGGCTTCATCGACAGCTCCGGTCTCGGCGTCTTGGTGAGCGGGCTTCGCAGGGTCAAGGAACGTTCGGGATCCATGCGGCTGGTCTGCACCAGGGAGAGTATCCTCAAGATCTTCCGGATCACCGGCCTCGACAAGGTTTTCCCCGTGTTCTCCAGCGTGAAAGAGGCCATGGAGTTCTAGGTGCCTTGCAGTGCCGCTTCGCTCACCCTAGACTCGTGCGCATGGTCGCACCGACCGTAACGCGCGCTCAACACTTTTAGAAGGAGTCCTCCGGCTTGTTCGGCATCGGCGGAACCGAGTTCTTCGTCATCGCAGTCATCGTCCTCATGCTCTTCGGCCCAGACAAGATACCGGAGATCGCGCGGACGATCGGCAGGTTCACGCGCGAGTTCAAGCGCTATCAGACGATGATGGAATCCGTTATGAAGGCCGAGATGTACGGCATGGAGGCCACGCCCGCCGAGGACCGCGAGAAGGTCGCCAAGGAGTACCGCAAGAAGGCTGGTATCACGGCTCCCGGTGAGGAGACCCCTGGCGGACTTCCCGTTGGCGGGGAGGCGACAGGGTCTGAAGCCGACGCGGAGCCGGTGGACGCCGCCGCGAGCGCGCCGGATTCAGACTCACCGGGCGACGTGCCCGATCCCCCGGGCTACTCAGGTACCGAATACGAGGACTACGATCCAGAACTGCTCGCTCCCGAGCTCGCCGATACCGGCTGGACCCCCGGTTCCGAGAACGCCCCCGCAACCGATGACGGGGAGGAGGCGGGCGAGCGCTCGTAGCGCCGCTCTGACGCTATGCCTATCACTCCGAAACGCATGCCCTTCATGGGTCACATAGCGGAGCTGCGCAAGCGGCTTGTCGTCGTATTCCTCATCACGGGCGTGTTCGCCGTTGCCGGCTACTTCTTTGCGACGCCGATCTACAAGTTCCTGGTCGCTCCGCTTCAGAGGGTCCTCGGCGGCGAGCCGGCGGTCACGCTGCGCATCCTCGAGGCGATGGGCATTCGCTTCAAGCTGGGCCTGTGGGGTGGAGTCATCGCCGCGAGCCCGGTCATCATCTGGGAGTCACTGGCCTTCTTCCTCCCGGCGCTCAAGCCCAAGGAGCGCAAGTGGTTCGTGTGGACGTTCATTGCGGCTGTCGTACTCTTCCTGGGAGGCGCGGCGTTCTGCTACACGCTCATCCTTGGCCCGAGTACCCAGTGGCTCGCGGCTCAGAACGGCGACATCTTCAGCTACATGCCGACAGGCGCTGACCTGGTGACCGTTTCGATGTACTTCATCCTGGGGTTCGGCGCCGCATTCGAGGTGCCGGTCGTGGTCTTCTACCTGGTGTACTTCCAGGTGATCCCGTACGACAAGTTGCGCAAGAACTGGCGCGTCGTGTGGGTTGTACTCGCTGTGGCTGCCGCCATGATCACGCCCGACTGGTCGCCCGTGACCATGGGCGCGCTCGCCGCCGCGATGATCGCGCTGTTCGAAGCCAGCATGTTCCTCGTGCGCATCCTGCTCGCCCGCAAGATCAAGGGGCAACGCGAAGCGTTCGGCGACGACGAGGACTGAGAGGCACACTGCGTGCATGAGATGGGAATCTGCGACGGCATCGTACGAGCGGCCGTCGAGGCGGCCGAGGAGGCCGGAGCACGTCGGATCAACAGCATCGAGATCACCATCGGCGAACTGACCGAAGTGATCGAGGACCCGCTGCAGTTCGCCTTCGAGGTTCTGCGCAAGGGCACGCTCGCCGAGGAAGCCACTCTCTCGGTGACGTTCGTGCCCGCGCTTTCACGCTGCGCGGAGTGCTCGGCCGAGTTCGGTCACGGTCGCTTCGACGCCAAGTGCCCCGAGTGCGGCTCATACATGGTCCAGCTGATGCAGGGCCGCGAGCTGCGCATCGACGCTATCGACATCGACGAGTAGGGGGATCGGATGCGCGTGGACATCGCCAAGGGCATCCTCGAGAAGAACGACACGCTTGCCCAGGAGAACCGCAGCCTGTTCGCCGAGAACGGCGTGTTCGTGGTGGACCTTATGGCCAGCCCCGGCGCGGGCAAGACATCCACGATCCTGGCCACGATCGCCGCGCTTCGCGATACGTACTCCATCGCCGTGATCGAAGGGGATATCGCATCTCGGGTGGATGCCGAGAGGATCTCGGCGCACGGTGTACCCGCTGTGCAGATCAACACCGGTGGCGCGTGCCACCTTGAGTCCGACATGATCCGTCGCGCGGTCGACACGCTCGATCTGGCGACGATAGACCTGCTCATCATCGAGAACGTCGGTAACCTGGTGTGCCCATCCGACTTCGACCTTGGGGAGCACGCGAAGGTCATGATCCTCTCGGTGCCGGAGGGTCACGATAAGCCGTACAAGTACCCCAACATCTTTCAGGTCGCCGAGGCGGTCATCCTCAACAAGTACGACACGATGAACGTGTTCGACTTTGACGAGGCCGAGTTTCGCGCGGTCGTGAAAAGCCTTAACCCCGCCGCCCCGGTCTTCCCGGTTGCGGCCACCAAAGGCGACGGCGTCGACGCCTGGGCGGCGTGGCTGAGCGATCGCATCGACGCCACCAGGGGCGGCGCCGCATGATCGTACGCGAAGACGCCCTCGCGCTCGTGCGCGAGCGGATCCCCAACAAGAACCTGGTCAACCACAGCGTGGCGGTGGAGATCATCATGGGTGCGCTCGCGCGTCATCTGGAGCTCTCCGACGCCGATATCGAACGCTGGGAACTCGCGGGCCTGCTGCACGACCTCGATTACGCCGAGACCGCCGAGGACTTCGAGCGGCATGGCGTGATCACCGTGGAACTCCTCGGCGATCAGATCGACCAGGAGATGGCGCACGCCATCCTTGCTCATGCGGACAAGGCGCCCAGGGACACGCTCATGGACAAGGCGCTGTACGCGGCGGATCCCACGAGCGGATTCATCGTGGCCGCGGCCCTCGTGCGCCCCGACAAGTCGCTCGCGGCCGTCGAGGTCTCGAGTCTCAAGAAGCGCTGGAAGGAGAAGGCCTTCGCGCGCGGCGCCGATCGCGACCAGATGGCCGCTTGCAGCGAGATCGGACTGGAGCGCGACGACTTCCTCGCGATCGCTCTCACCGCGATGCAGGCCCGTTCAGGGGACGTCGGACTGTAAGGTCCCGTTCAGTCCTCGTTCCGATCGCGGTTGACAGCCCGTTATATACTCGCATGGATTCGCCACCTACCGGGAAGGCCGACTGCCTCCATGCGACTGATCGTCTCAGAGAAGAACATCGCCGCGCGCCGCATAGCCGAGATACTCGCGGTCGGAAAGCCCAAGACCGACAAGGTCTACAGCACCCCCGTGTACACCTTCCGCCGCGACGGCGAAGACTGGGTGAGCATCGGGCTCAAGGGCCACATCCTGGGCGTGGACTTCCCGCTGTCGATGACGTACACGGACGGCGCATGGACCGCCGAGTGGGAAGACGGCACGTCCGAGACCGTGTCGATCCCTGACACGATGCCGCACCCGCCCTGGGCCACCCGCGCCAAGCCGTTCACCGCCAACGGCATCGACCTCAAGACCTGGAAGCTCCAGTCGCTGCAGCACCTCGTGTGGGCGCCTGTGGGCAAGCACGTTGCCGAGAAGGAGATCGTCCGCTCGCTCAAGAACCTCGCCAAGAAGGCGGACGAGGTCATCATCGCAACCGACTTCGACCGCGAGGGCGAGCTTATCGGCGCCGATGCCCGCGGGGTGGTGCGCGAGTCCAACAAGGCCGTTCCCGTGTCCCGCGTTCGTTTCTCGGCCATCACGAAGGAAGAGATAGAGCGCGCGTTCGCCGAGCCGGGAACGGTTTCCGACGAGCTTGCCCAGGCGGGGGAGACGCGCCAGGACATCGACCTTATCTGGGGCGCGGTGCTTACGCGATACCTCACCAAGGTCAAGTTCTCCGGTGTAGGCCGTCCGCGCAGTGCCGGGCGCGTACAGACACCCACACTCAAACTCATCGTCGATCGTGAACTCGAACGCGACGCGTTCTGTCCCGAGACGTACTGGACCGTGAAGGCCGGGTTTTCCGCGACCACTGGCGACTCTGCCACGCCCGAGCGTTTCGACGGCGGACACGCCACCGAGCGCTTCAAGTCCGCCGAGGCCGCTCAGACGGTGCTCGACGCGGTAAGAGGCGCCACGACCGGCACGGTCGCGGACGTCGCGACGACAAGGCGCACCGTCAAGCCGCCGACACCATTCAACACGACCGCGCTGCAGGCCGCGGCGGCGTCAGAGGGAATCGCGCCGGCCCGTGCCATGCGGATCGCCGAGACGCTCTACATGAACGGTCTCATCTCGTACCCCCGCGTCGACAACACCGTGTACCCCAAGAGCCTGGACATCACGGGCATGCTCAAGGCGCTCGCCGACGTGCCTATGTACCACGAGTACGCGAGCGCGCTGCTTCGCAAGGGCTCGCTTACCGCGACCCGTGGCGCGAAGGAGACGACAGACCACCCGCCGATCCACCCGACCGGTGCGGCCGATCCCGAGTCGCTCAAGCCCGAGGAGTGGAAGCTCTACAACCTGGTGGCTCGCCGGTTCATGGCCACCCTGTCCGAGTCCGCCGTGCTCGAGGCGACCAAGGTGACCGTGGACGTCAACGGCGAGCACTTCATCGCCCGCGGCGACGTCGTCGTGACCCCCGGCTTCCGCTCGATCTATCCGTACGGGCTGAAGAAGGACGAACACCTGCCTGCGGTCTCGCAGGGAGACAGCGTGGGATTCCTTGGCGCGACGAGCGAGGAGAAGCAGACGCAGCCGCCCAAGCGGTACACGCAGGGTGGACTCATCCAGGAGATGGAGAAGCGCGGGCTCGGCACCAAGGCCACCCGTCACGACATCATCCAGACGCTCTACGATCGCGGCTTCACCGTGAACGACCCGATCGAGCCCACCATGCTCGGACGCGCCGTGGTCAGCGCGCTCTCGGAGTTCGCCGGCAGGATCACGTCTCCCGAGATGACCGCCGAGCTCGAGGCCGAGATGGACTCCATCGCCAATGGCCGCGCGAAGAAGGAAACGGTCGTCGGTCACTCGCGAAAGCTGCTCGACGAGATCATGCGGGTGCTGCTCGAGCACACCGCCGAGGTCGGAGAGATGCTCAAGGACGCGGCCGTTGAGGACGCGAAGATCGGCATCTGCCCCAAGTCGGGTCACGACCTGCTCGTGAAGTCGTCGCCAAAGACCAAGGGGCAGTTCGTGGGTTGCGGTGGCTGGCCAGAGTGCAACGTCACGTACCCGCTGCCACAGGGCAAGATCGAGCCCGTCGAGGAACCGTGTCCCACCTGTGGCACGCCGCAGATCAAGATCATCCAGTTCAGGCAGCCGCCCAAGGTGCGCTGTCTCGATCCCGCGTGTGCGACCAACTTTGAGCCGACCGTCGACATCGGCGCCTGTCCCACGTGCGCTGCCGCTGGCAACGAGGGTCGCCTCATCGCGCAGCGCTCCTCCCGCACGCTCAAGCGTTTTGCGCGATGCACCAACTACGAGACGTGCGGCCGGAGTTACCCACTGCCGCAGAACGGCGAGCTCGAAGCCACCGGCGAGTTCTGCGAGTGCGGCGCCCCGATCGTCGTGGTGCGCACTAAGAAGGGTCCCTGGCGGGTGTGCGTGGATCCGGGGTGTCCGCTCAAGGCACAGCAGGCGGCCAAGCCCAAGGCCCCGCGAGGCAGGAAGCCCGCGGCTCGCTCCTCGGCAAAACCGACGGCGAAGCGAACCACCAAGGGCTAGCGGCGTGACGCAGGGCCTGTGGGAGGGCATGTACTCTTCGCACGCTCCATGCGAGGGAGGCCACCATGAGGCTTGCCGTGCTGCAGGTCGCCAGACGCCTTGATGCCGACAGCCAGACGTGCGCTTTCGCCGAAGCGCTCGCACGCGCGGTGGCGCAGGGCGCGGAGGTGGTGCTCTCGGCCGGCATGCCGGAGGTGGGAGTCGCGGCGCACACCGAAGGCGCGGAACTCCTTGGCACCATCATCCGTCTCGACGGCGACGCGGCGCTCGATCCGGTGGAGTACACGAAGGCGTGCGCCAAGGAGCCCGATGTTCTGCTGCTATCGCCGGGTGCCGAGTCCGAGTTGCAGGCCGAGGCGGTCCTAGAAGTCGCGATCGGCCTCTCGACCTCGTGCGCCGGACTCGTGGTGGTCCTTGAGAATGCGGGAGCGGACGTGGGGGAGCCGGGCCACGGCGGCAGCGCCATCGTGGTGCTCGGAGAGGTAGTGGCCGAGGCGCTCAGTGACGACGACGTGCTCATCGCCGAGGTGCCGATCCCGGTGCCGTCGCCAGGACCCAGATCACCGTTGCCGGAGTTGCCGCTCATCCTCGAACAGCGTCTCGCGCACCATCGAGGCGAGAGGCTCGCGACGGAGTACCCCGCTGACCTCACGTAGCGCGTGCCCGCCCTGCCGAATGCTAGAATGCTGCGAGGCCGCGGCTTCGCCCGGCCGGGTGGCCGCAGGTATGACACGCGATCGAGAAGGGGAGATCGATGCCGCACGCGAAAGTCACCGTTGTCGGTGCCGGACAGGTGGGCGCCACGGCGGCGTTCGTGCTTGCGCTCAAGCAGACCGCGGATGTCGTGCTCGTCGACGTCGCCGAGGGCATTCCACAGGGCAAGGCGCTTGACATGATGCACGCCCGTTCGGTCGAGCACTTCGCTGTCTCGGTGACCGGTTCCAACGACTACGCGGCAACCGCCGGTTCGGACGTGGTTGTCGTGACCGCCGGACTGCCCCGCAAGCCCGGCATGACGCGGGACGACCTGCTGCGGGTGAATGGCGACATCATGCGGTCCGTGATCGCGCAGGCCGTCGAGGTCTCGCCGGACGCCGTCTTCGTGTGTGTCACCAACCCGCTCGACATCATGACCCATCTCGCCTGGAAGGTCTCCGGACTTCCCGCGTCGCGCATCTTGGGTATGGGCGGCGTGCTCGACTCGGCACGCTTCGCGTACTTCATCGCGCAGGCCACAGGCGCGGCCATCGATGATATCGACGCAATCGTCATCGGCGCTCACGGTGACACGATGGTCCCGCTTCCCCGGCTCTCCACCGTGGCCGGCCGGCCGCTTACCGATATACTCCCGGCGGATCAGGTTGACGAAGTCGTGCGCCGCACGGTGTTTGGAGGAGCCGAGGTCGTTTCGCTCCTCAAGACCGGAAGCGCCTTCTACGCGCCTGGTGTCTCGGTCGCGTCGATGGTATCCGCGATTCTCTCCGATGCGCGCAAGCCGCTGTCGTCGTGCGTGTACCTCACGGGGCAGTACGGCCTCTCTGGCGTGTACCTCAACGTGCCCGCGGTACTCGGACGCACGGGCGTGGTCGAGGTTCCCGAGTGGGGGCTCACCCCCGAGGAAACCGCGGCGCTGCATGCCTCGGCCGCCGGTGTCGTCGAAGGCGTCGTGTCGCTGGGACTGGGAGCGTAGGCGTGATCGCCGCTGCGGCGATCGCCTCGGAGGTGGCGCGCGCGATTCCCGCGATAGCCACGTCGCTGCGTCATGACGTGCTCGCGGCCATGCAACGCGCACTCGACCAGGAGCCCTCGGCGCGTGCCCGAAGCGTGCTCGAGCAGCTCATCGAAAACGCCGGTATCGCTGCGTGCGACGCCGTGCCGTTGTGCCAGGACACCGGGACCGTGTGGGTCTGGGTCGAGCTTGGCCAGGGGGAGTGTATCGAAGGTGACCTGCAGGCGGCCATCGACGCCGCTGTCGCGGATTCGTACTCGCGAGCCGGCCTGCGCATGAGCGTGGTCGCGGACGCGCTCCTGGACCGAACGAACACGGGCGACAACACCCCCGCCTTCGTGGATGTGACGTACCGCCCCGGAGCCGGCGCCACGGTGCACGTGATGCTCAAGGGCGGCGGCTCCGACAACGCGTCGGCGGTCGTCATGCTCGATCCGTCCGCCGGCGAAGACGGCATCCTCGACGCCGTGGTCGCGGCGGTCCGCGCCAAAGCCGCCGGCGCGTGCCCGCCACTGGTCATCGGCGTTGGCGTGGGCGGAACGTTCGACAGTGTCGGCAAGCTCGCCAAGAAAGCGCTGCTGCGCCCCATCGACGTATCGGCCGCCGACGAGCGTCTTGCTGACTTCGAGCGCCGGCTGCTCGAGGCCGTGAACGCTACGGGCATCGGTCCGGCCGGGCTTGGCGGGCGCACGACCGCGCTCGCAGTCAGCGTGGTGACGGCGCCCTGCCACATCGCCGCGCTTCCGGTGGCCATCAACCTGGGCTGCTCGGCCGCGCGCAGCGCTAGCTTCCAGATCGGCCCGGCGTGACGGGCCACGCACAGACCCTCGAGGTGAATGCGGCCTATCTGCCGCTGCTGCGCAACGTCCCATTCCGCAAACTCTGGGTCAGCCAGTTCGTCAGCGGTATCGGCGACTGGCTCGTGATCGGTCTTCTCATCCCGCTCGTGACAACGCTGACCGGTGGTTCCGCGTTCGCGGTCGCCGGCATCATGATCGTGAAGATCCTGCCCGCACTCCTGCTCTCCTCGGTCGTCGGCGTGCTCGTGGACAGGTTCGATCGCAGGCTCGTGATGATCACGTGCGACGTGCTTCGCGCGCTGCTTACGCTCGGGCTCCTGTTCACCAACTCGCTGGTGGTCATCTACCTCGTGGTCTTCACGATGGAAGCCGCGTCGCTGTTCTTCACGCCGGCCAAGAACTCCCTCATCCCGTACCTTGTGGACGAGGACGAGTTGGCGGTCGCGAACGGTCTTTCGTACACGACGCAACAGGCGAGCATGCTCATCGGACTCACCATGTCCGGCGCGATCCTCGCCGCCTTCGAGGCCGTGGTTCGCTGGGCACTCACATCGGGATTCCCGTTCGTGGACCTGCTCGTCGGCCGTCTTGCCCCCGCACTGCTGGGCCCGCGGGCCGGTGTGTTCGTGAACGCGCTCAGCTTTGTGATCTCGGCGGTCGCTGTCACCTCGATCCATGTGCATGCCAAGGTCGCGCACGAGGGTCGTTTCACCCTGTCGCTGCTTGGCAAGGACGCGATAGAGTCGTTCCGCTTCCTCGGCGAACACAAGGAGCTTCGCGGGCTGCTCGTGACCGTCGGGATGGCGATTCTCGGCGGTGGCGCCATCATCACCGTCGGCCTGGTCCACGTGCAGCAGAATCTGTCCGGGGGCGTTCCGTTGCTCGATCGGGTCGAGATGCTGCGCAAGCTCATCGCGGCGCCCCAGACGTTCATGCTCGTCTTCATCGCGCTCGGCATGGTGATCGGTGCACTTGTGGTCCCCAGGCTCGCAACGCGCGTTCCGCTGCAGGCGCTCTTCCTCGGTGGCGTCGTCACCTTCGGTGGCGGCATGCTCGTCTTCGCGCTCAGCAGCCGCTACTGGGTCGCCGCGGTCTTCGCGCTGATCGCGGGCTTCTCGATCGCGTGTCTCACGGTATCGGGTAACACCTATGTTGTACGGACGGTCGCCAATGAGATACGGGGGCGGGTGTTCACCGCTATGGAGTCGGTGATCCGCGTGTCGCTGCTGCTCTCGATGGTCGTTGTCGCGCCCGCCGCCGACCTTCTCGGCAAGGCGGCGGTTGCGATCGCCAACGCGCGGGGCATCGCGCCCGCGAGCATGTGGTTCTCAGGCCCGAGGGTCACGCTCCTGCTCACGTCTCTGATCGTGCTCGGAGCCGGCGTCTACGCGTCCCGCACCCTGAGCTGGCGCACGAACGGCGAGGACCAAGAGGTAGCCGCCGATGAGTGAGCCGACGCGTATCACGCTTCCGGCCGACCGGGCGACGCTCGCGACACTGTGCGCGGGCGACGAGGTGCTGCTGTCGGGTGCCGTGTTCACAGCGCGCGACGCCACGCACAAGCGGATCGCCGCGGAGCTGGCCGCCACCGGTGTCCTGCCGCACTCTCTGGCCGGTCAGGTGCTCTTCTACGCCGGTCCCACACCGGCGCGGGCGGGCTGGCCCGCCGGAGCCGTGGGACCCACAACGGCCAAACGGATGGATGCATGGACGCCGGAGCTGCTAGCGGCCGGTATCACCGCGACCATCGGCAAGGGTACGCGCTCCGAGGCGGTGCGCGCTGCGTGCGTGCAGCATGGCGCGGTGTACTTCGCGGCCGTTGGTGGGGCCGCGGCGCTTCTGGGCACGCACGTGACAGCCGCCGAGCCGGTTGCGTGGCCCGAGCTTGGGACCGAAGCGCTCGTGCGTCTTACGTTGTGCGACTTCCCTGCGTTCGTGGCGATAGACACTCGCGGTGGCGACCTGTACGCTTCTGCTCCGCACGAGTGGGAGGGGGGAGTCGCGAAGTGAGCGGTGTGTTCATCACATTCGAGGGCGGCGACGGCTCCGGCAAGTCCACGCAGATCCGCCGACTCGCCGAGGCGCTCAGAGCCGCAGGCGCGGACGTTGTGACACTGCGCGAGCCGGGCGGCACCGAGGTGGGCGAGGGCGTTCGGGAGATGCTGCTCAGCCCCGCGCATGAGCAGATGTCACCCGTCGCCGAGTTCCTGCTCTTCGCCGCCAGTCGCGCCGAACTGACGCTCACCGTCATCAAACCGGCCCTCGAGGTCGGCCGCGTTGTGCTCGACGACCGGCACGCGGACTCATCGGTGGCGTACCAGGGCTACGGACGCGGTCTCGATCTGGACACGGTCTGCGCCATCAATTCATTCGCGACCGGCGGGCTCGTGCCGGATTGCACGATCGTGCTCGACGTCGAGCCGACGGCCGGTATAGCGGCCGCAACCCCCGCGGAGGCCGACAGGCTCGAGCGGGAGGAGATATCGTTCCACGAGCGTGTCCGGGAAGGTTTCCTTAAGATCGCCGAGCGCGAACCCGGGCGCGTGAAGGTCATCCCCAGAGCGAGCGCCGATGAAGTCTGGGCCGCGGTTCTTAAGGCCGTTGCTCCAACGCTTGCCCGGGCGGGCATCACGTTGGACCCGCAATGACTCCGACGTGCGTCTGGGACGAGATCCCCGCGCAGAAGCGCGTGGCGGCCTTCCTCAAGCGGGTCGTGAACGACGGTACGGTGTCGCACGCCTACCTGTTCGTCGGTCCGGTGGGTGCGGGCAAGAAGACGGCCGCAAAGGCGCTCGCCTGCGCTCTGTACTGCGAGGACGACGGCTGCGGGGCATGCTCGGTGTGCTACCGCGTGATGAACGGCTTTCACCCCGACGTGCACATCATCTCGCCCGAGGGCGCCGCATCGTACGTGATCGATCAGGTTCGCGATCTCATCCACGACGTGCACCTCAAGCCGGTGCAGTCCGACCGCAAGGTCTACATCATCGATGAGGCCGACCGCTTCAACCACGAGTCGGCCAACGCGCTTCTCAAGACGCTCGAGGAACCACCTGACAACGTGGTGATGGTGCTGTTGGCCCGTTCGTACGACGGCGTGCTGCCCACCATCGCATCGCGTTGCCAGGTCGTTCGCTTCAGGCCTGTTCCGCCGTCGGTCGCCGAGGCGCTGCTGGTGCAGCGGAGTGGCGCCGACCGCACCCAGGCCCGCCTCGCACTCACTGCGGCGGGTGGCGTCGTGCCCCGCGCCGAGGAGATCGTGCGTTCGCCCGATCGCCTGGCGGCCCGGGCACTCGTCCTCGACACGCTCAAGCAGCTGCCCGTGATGGACGCGCATGACGTGATCTCGGCCGCCCGCGCGCTTCTGGCGGCGGTGAAGGCTCCGCTCGACGGCCTCAAGACCGCCCAGGCCGAGGAGCTCGAGGAGTACCGCTCACTGCTTGGCACGAAGGCTTCATCCAAGCCACTGGAGGAGCGTCACAAACGAGAGCTGACCGCCAAGGAGCGCGAGGGGCTCGCTGAGATTCTGGGCGTGGCGCAGAGCTGGCTCAGGGATTGCATGGTACTCTCGCAAGACGCGCAGGCGCAGATAGGCAACGCCGACGTTTCGGACGCGATCGACGAGATCGCCGCGATCATCACGCCACGAGCGGTCGTGAGCGCGATCCGGACCGTTGAAACGGCAAGAGCGCGCATCTCGTATAATGTGAGCCCCCAGCTGGCCGTTGAGGCCATGCTGTTCGACATTCAGGAGGTCCTCAAGTGCCCACGGTAGTGGGAGTGCGCCTGCGGTATGCGGGCAAGGTACTCAACTTCGACCCCGCCGGATCCGATCCGGTAGAGGGTGATCACATCATAGTCACAACAGAGCGTGGCGAAGAGTACGGCGAGGTCGTCGCGGCGCCTCATGAGGTGCCCGGGGCGGAATTGCCGGCGGGCCTCAAGCCCGTGCTGCGCGTCGCAGACGAGGTCGACATCGCGAAGGCCGCCGAGCTCGCTGCTGGCGAAGTGCAGGCGATGGAGACCTTCCGGCGCCTGGTCGACAAACACAAGCTCGATATGAAGCCCATCGGCGTCGAGACCCTCTTCGACGGCTCCAAGATGATCTTCTACTTCGTCGCCGACGAGCGGGTGGACTTCCGCGAACTGGTACGCGAGTTGGCCTCAGCATTCAAAGCGCGCATCGACATGCGTCAGATCGGTGTGCGCGACGAAGCGCGGCTCGTAGGCGGGCTTGGTCACTGTGGCCAGCAGCTCTGCTGCGTGCGGTTCGGCGGCGAATTCCAGCCGGTTTCGATCCGAATGGCCAAGGAGCAAGATCTGCCGCTCAATCCGTTGAAAATCAGCGGGCTCTGTGGCAGACTCATGTGCTGTCTGCGCTACGAGTACGAGGCTTACAAGGACTTCAAGCAGCGTGCCCCCAAGTGCGGTTCGATCGTTGAGACACCAACAGGTAAGGCGAAAGTGACGTCGCTCAACACCCCTCGGGAGCTCGTGACCATGAGGAGCGAGGACGGCACTTCGATGCAGGTGCCTCTCGAGGCGCTCGACTGCAGCGGCGGCCACGGATGTCCGTGCGTGCTCAAGCAGCAGGCCCTCGAGGTAGCGCCGGACCGTCACTTCGACGGACCGGTACCGGACATGCCGCTACCCGCGGTGAACAAGTCCGGGACGCCAGAGGGCAAGCCCAGGACACCCAGGCCCAAGGCCCAGGCCAAGCCGACCGGGGAGGCCGCTGCCGGTGAGAGCGGCGAGCAGAAGCGCTCGACACGCCGCAGGCGCAGGCGGAAGCCGTCCGGGGCAGGCG
>JBASNZ010000092.1:0-15682 GCA_049657775.1 Coriobacteriia bacterium
ATCGCACCTCGCTCGCACACGCGCGCGCAGGTCATGCACCCGTCGCATCGCTGCCAGTCGACCATGATGTACGAGCGCCCGATGCGAAGCGCGTTCAGGTGGCAGACCTCAAGGCAGCGCCCACAGCGGTCGCAGTACCTGGGGTTGACGATGATCCGACGGTTCGTCATGAAGCCGCAGGCGGTTCGCCGGTCTCGAGGACGCGTGCCAGGTCCTCCTCGGCAAGCACAGGGACGCCGAGTTCGAGCGCGCGATCGTACTTGCTGCCCGCATCGGCGCCGGCCACTACGAACGACGTCTTCTTGCTCACGCTGCCCGCGACCTTGGCGCCAAGTGCCTTGAGGGCCGCGCCCGCTTCGTCTCGCGTGTAGCGTTCGAGCGCGCCCGTGAGCACGAACGTGAGTCCAGCAAGGGTATGCGGTCGGTCGTCGGCGTCGCGCTCGTCGGCTGTGCGAACGCCGGCGGCCTCGAGGCGATGCACCAGGGCCACGTTCTCGGGGTTGTCGAAGAACGCACGCACGCTTGCGGCGATGATCGGCCCGACCTGGTCCACAGCGGAGAGTTCCTCGGCGGGCGCCGCGACGACCGCCTCGAGTGAGCGGTAGGCCGCGGCAAGCGCCTCGCCCACCGTGGCACCCACGTGCCGGATACCCAGCCCGAACAGGAGTCGGGCAAGCGGCCGATCACGCGAAACGTCGACGGCGACGATGAGCTTGGTAGCCATGACCTCGCCAAGGAGTACCGGCGTGCCATCCTTCTTGACGCGGCCCATATCAAGCGACGCGAGGCCCTCGAACGTGAGCGAGTAGTAGTCCGCGACGTCGTGCAAGAGTCCCCGCTCGATGAGACGCGTGACGATCTCCACGCCCATACCATCGATGTCCATGGCGCCGCGACTTGCCCAGTGGAGCAGCCGCTCGAGGCGTTGCGCCGGGCACGCGGCGTTGGTGCAGCGGGTGACCGCTTCTCCCTCGGGCCGCCACGCTGGCGATCCGCACGCGGGACACGTCCGCGGCATCACGAACGCCCGCTCGCTGCCATCGCGAAGCCGCTCGACCGCGCCGACGACCTCGGGGATGACGTCGCCCGCCTTGCGCACGACGATGGTGTCGCCGATAAGGATGCCTTTGCGCACGATCTCATCGGCGTTATGGAGCGTGGCGCGCGCGATCGTGGAGCCCGCCACCGTGACCGGCTCGAAGATCGCGAACGGCGTCATCGCGCCAGTCCTGCCCACGCTCACGCCGATGTCGAGAAGGCGTGTCGTCTTCTCCTCGGGAGGGAACTTGTAGGCGATCGCCCACCGCGGCGCCTTGGACGTGAAGCCGAGCTCGTCTTGAAGCGCGAAGGAGTCGATCTTCACGACGACACCGTCGATCTCGTACGGCAGCGAGTCGCGCCGCTTGAGCGCGCGCTCGCAGAAGGCGCGGACCTCGTCGGCGGTAGCGCAGCGCTCGATGTCGGGGTTGACCTTGAAGCCAGCCTCGCGTAGCCAGTCGAGCGCCTCATGCTGCGAAGTCAGCCCCAGCGCGCGGGGCTCGACGACCTGATACATGAAGGTATCCAGGTCGCGCGAGGCGGTGACGGCGGGATCCTTCTGCCGCACGGCACCCGCTGCCGCATTGCGCGGGTTGGCGAAGCGTGGCAGGCCGGCGTCTTCCTGCTCCTCGTTGAGCCGCGCGAAGGACGCCTTGGGCATGAAGACCTCGCCACGGACATCGATGCGCGCGGACGCGTTCGTCCCGGCACCGAAGAGCGCGTCCTGCGCGGAGGCCGTGACCTGCGTGCGCAGGCGCAGCGGAACGGTCTTGATGGTCCGCACGTTCGCGGTGACGTCCTCGCCCGTGATACCGTCGCCACGCGTCGCGCCGCGCACGAGCGCGCCATTCTCGTAGGTGAGCGAAAGCGACGACCCATCGATCTTGAGCTCGCACACGTACCCGCACTGCGGGCCCGCTGCCTCGCGCTCCACGCGTTCGAGCCATAGGTCGAGCTCGCCGAGGTCCATCGCGTTGTCGAGCGAGTACATCCGCTGAGCATGTTTGACGGGGGCGAACTGTGACGACGGCGCCGCCCCGACCCGCTGGGTGGGTGAATCCGCCGTGATCAGCTCAGGGAACTCCGCCTCGATCGACTCGAGCTCGCGAACGAGCGCATCGTACGCCGCGTCGCTGATCTCGGGGGCGTCGAGCGCGTAGTAGCGCCAGGCATGGTGTGCGATCTCGCCGCGCAGCCGTTCCGCCCGTTCCTCGGCCTGTGAGCGGTCCATCCCGACTTACTCCTCGTCGGCTTTCAGCTTCTGCACGTGCACGTCGTTGACCGAGTAGATGACCGTCTCAGGCACGAAACGGTTGAGCCGCTCGGCTTCGTAGATCCACACGTCCGTGAGCGTGACCTTGAAGAAGACGCCGCCGGGGCCGTTCTCGGGCACCACGAGTACGTCATTCGCAAGGTACGCGCGAAGCTCGGTCTCGATGTAGTAGTTGAAGATCCGTGCCGCCTCGCGGTACTCGTCGTACAGCTTGATGCGGTACTCGGCCTCTTTCATATCCAGTTCGTCGATGCTGTCCATGTCGCCCCTTTCTCAGGACCCGCGCTGCGCCCGGCCGTCCATCCTACACCCTGAACAGCGAGACGCCGCCGATCGCGCCGATAGTCTCACCCGCCACAACCACCGCTCCGATCACACCCGGGATCTCCATCGCGCGCGCGAGTGCCCGCTCGATGTCGTCGGGCCCATGTACGAGGTTACCCACCGAGCTCGCGGCCGCATCGGCAAGCGCGCCGCTCGACGCCACGACAGTCGCGGCGTGCGCGCTCCCGAAGCTGAGGGAGGGCCCCACCTTGGCCGAGGAAGTGCACACCGCCACCGGCATCGCTTCCGGCATGAAGCGCAGCCCCACTCGTCCCGAGAGTGGCGAATCGCCCGCGCCCAGCAGCACCATGCGCTCCAGGTGGGACATGAGGTACAGATCGCCACCGTTTTCCACGATGACCTCGGCCGAGTAGGACTGAAGACCGCGCGCGACCGCCTCGGCCACCGCCCCGGCCACCGCCGCCATCGGACCGACACCCGCCGCGCACGCGGCATCGGCCATGGCGTGCGCGATCTGCGGGGCGCCGACAGACGCGCTGACGGGCACGAGACTCTCGGCAAAGAACGGGTTGGCCGCAATGTACGCCTCGAGCGCTTCGCGAAGGCCGGCCACAAGCGCCGATGCCTCGCCCGACAGGTCGCGCGCAGCGCTTATCTGCAGGTCCGTCTCGGCGTGCACGACCTCGAAGGTCACGAGACCGCCAGGGTCCGCCATCGCTCGATATGTCCGTGGCTCGTAGGTCATACGGTAATCCTACCAGGCAGAGTGGGCATATTCCTGAGTGGCGGTCGAAAGGTGGAGAGTATGCGAGACATCCTTGAGCTCTGCATCGAGATGGACACGCTTGCCGAAGAGGCCTACAAAACGATGGCGACGGCCTGCGATATCCCGGAACTGGGAACGACGTTCGCGGACCTGGCAACCGACAAGCGAAGCCACGTGGTCTGGTGGCGGAACCTGCTCGATGCATGGGAGGAGGGCCTGCTTCCCGATGTCGTCAACGACACCTCCGGGCTCGTCCACCGCCTGCAGGGACTGCGCGACGAACTGCGGGCATCGATACCCGAGGGCGTGGCCGCGCTCGGCCCGGACGACATGCTCGCGCTGGCCGCCCGGATAGAGTTCGTGATGATCGATCCTGTCTTCGGCGAGCTTATCGACCTCACGGAGCCGGGGAGCGCGGCCGAGCGCCACGCGGCATACTCGGCGCACCTGGAACGACTCATCACCGCGGTCGAAGGCCACTACGCGCGAGGCACGCTGGCAAAACTCCTCGCGCGGATCCTCAAGCGCACGTGGGCCGACAACATGGCGCTCGCGGTACACGTGACGCGGGACTCGCTCACCGGCATCTACAATCGCCGCGCGCTGGACACGCACCTGCCGCAATGGGCGGCGTGGTCGGCACGGTACGGGCACCCCCTCACCGTGCTACTCGTGGACGTCGACCTCTTCAAGGGCATCAACGACGCGCACGGGCACGGCTTCGGCGACAGGGCACTTCGCGCCGTCTCGGATGCCCTGCTCTCCGCCATCCGTGCCTCCGACCTGCTCGTGCGCTACGGTGGCGACGAGTTCGCCATCATCGCTCCCGAGGCCGGCCCCGAGGAGTACTCGTTGATGGTCGATCGTGTCGTCGGCGCTGTCCGCGAAGTCGACCTTACAACCGCCGACGGCGCGCACGTGCCCATCTCGGTGAGCGCGGGTGGCTGTGTGGCGCGCGACCCTGCCGGCTCCATGCCAAGGAGTGCGGACAAGCTGCTGGCCAGCGCCGATCAGTCGCTCTACCTTGCCAAACAGTCCGGGCGGAACCGCGCGGCCGAACCGATCATCCTCGGGGCCGTGTAGCCATCTCGCCGGCGTGGTAGCTGCTGCGCACGAACGGAGCGGACGCCACGGCGGCGAACCCGAGCGCTTCTGCCTCACGCGCAAGCGACTCGAAGATGTCGGGGTGCACGAACTCCGTGACCTGCAGGTGTCTCGCGCTCGGGCGCAGGTATTGGCCAAGAGTCAGCATGTCACAGCCGACCTCGCGCAGATCGCGCATAACGTCCACGACCTCGTCGGGCCTCTCACCCAGGCCGAGCATGAGACCAGACTTGGTCGGCATAGATGGTCGACGTTGCTTGACCCGTGCGAGTACCGCAAGGCTGCGAGCGTAGTCGGCGCCGGGCCTCACTTCCTCGTAGAGCCTCGGTACGGTCTCGAGGTTGTGGTTGAACACGTCCGGCTCCGCGTCGACGACCGCGTCGATCGACCCGGTGTCGCCCGCGAAGTCGCTCGTGAGCACTTCGAGTCGAGTACCGGGTGACGCATCGCGTACGGCCTCGATCACGGCGACCAGATGTCCCGCCGCGCCGTCGGGCAGGTCGTCGCGGGTGACCATGGTAACGACGACGTGCTTGAGCCGAAGGCCGAGAACCGCCTCGGCGATGTGTGCGGGCTCGTCGGGATCAAGCGGCAACGGAACGCGCGTGTCCACGGCGCAGAAGCGGCATCCTCTCGTACATGCGTCGCCGGCGACCAGGAACGTGGCGGTACCGGACGCGAAGCATTCGCCCTGGTTGGGGCACTTGGCAGACTGGCACACTGTATGAAGCTCGAGCCGGCTCATCAGGCCCTTGACCGTATCGTATGAGCCCTCTCGCGCTATCGGCCTGCGCATCCACCGGGGCATGCGTTTGGCAGTCTGACCGTGTTCGTAGGCCATGCGCTAGCAGCCGCACTTCCTGGCCGCGTCCGCGCACGCCATCTTGATGACCTCGGAGACAGTCGGATGCGCGTGCACCGTGTCCGCGACCTGGCGAACGCCGATGTCATGCTTCATCGCCACCGCGATCTCGTGGATGGTCTCCACGGCGTGCGGGCCGACGATCTGGCACCCGATGATCCGACCGGTGCCATTCTCGGCCACGATCTGCACGAAGCCATCGGCCTCGCCCTCGCCCAGAGCCTTGCCGTTGGCGGCGAACTTGGCAACCGCCTGCACGGCGTCGATGCCCCGCTCCTTCGCGCTGTCACGGCTCGAACCGACGACAGCCACGTTGGGGAACGTGTAGACGCACGCGGGGATGCAATCATAGCGCATCGACTCCAGGTGCGGCTCTCCCCCATCCGCGGCGGCGCCGAGTCCGGCGACCGCATTCCGGGCAGCGACGACCCCCTCCTCATCGGCCACGTGCGCGAGCATCATTCCGCCGATGAGATCGCCGATCGCGTAGACGCCCGCCACGTTCGTGCGGAAGTACTCGTCGACCTTGACGGCCCTGCGGTCGAACTCGATGCCGACCTCTTCATAGCCGAAACCGGCGCCGTTGGGCACGCGGCCGACGGCGGACATGACGATGCCACTTTCAAGGACCGCGCCGCTCCTGAGCGTGGAGCGCATCCGCGCTCCGACGCGCTCGACGGCGTCGACCGCGTCGCCGAGGTGGAACTCGACGCCCATCTCCTCGAGCGCCTGTTGCGTCGCCTTCACGACCCGGCGGTCGTTGCCCGGGAGCACCTGCTCCATGAGCTCGACCACACTCACCTTGCTGCCGAACGCGGCATACGCGCAGGCGAACTCAAGGCCGATGACGCCCCCGCCGATGATGACGATGTCCTTTGGGATGTCCACGAGCGATACCGCATGGTCGCTCGTCCACACTCCCTCTAGATCGTGGTCGATGTTGGGGAGTTTGAAGACGATCGAACCGGTCGCGAGGATGAGCGCGTCACCCTCGATGCTCTCCGTCCCGCCGTCGGCAAGCGCGACTTCGACCGTTCGGGGAGCCGTCAGGCGACCTTCACCGCCGACGACCCGCACCTTGAGGCGCCGCGCCGTACCTTCGACCTGAGACACGAGTTCGTCGACGACACCCGCCTTGCGCGCGCGCAGTCCGTCGATGTCGACCGTCGCGACCGTAGCGTTGAGGCCGAACTTCGCCGCGTTCGCCGTGTCGGCCACGATGTGAGCTGAGCGAAGGATGGTCTTGGTGGGGATGCAGCCCCGGTTGAGACACGTTCCGCCAAGACGGTCGCGCTCGATGAGGACGACCTCCGCGCCAAGACGCGCGGCTTCGAAGGCGGCGGAGTACCCGCCCGGCCCCCCGCCGAGAACAACGATTCGCATGACACCCTCCACCGATGCGGCCAATGTGCCGGACGATTGTAGCACCCCTGAAGTGGATGCGAGGGCGGCGGCGCGGGGCTGCCGTCCAGCGCGGGCTCCGTACCGTCCATCCGAACCTAACGACGTCTGACTTGTGATTGGATGCACGTGTCGCTTTAGTACGCTCAAGGACACCGACCGTCACGCCGATACCGTGAGCGTAGGGACAGTGCCCGCTGGGGGACATGAATCGCAGGCGCCCACAAATGAGCGACGCACGACAGCCGGGGGGAGCGAGACGTCCGCGGTTGATGCTGATCGCGATCGGTGCGGCAGCGAGCTACTGGCTCGCCGTCAGCTTCGTGCACGGTGTGCTGGACGCCAACGGACGCGGCTTCTTCCCCGAGCTTGTCACCCCAAGTCTCGACTCGCTTATCACCCGTCTGCTCGTCACCGTCATGGCTGTCGCAGGCGCCCTCTACACCGAGCGACTCCTCAACGAACACCTTCAAACGGCCCGCGATCTCGACCACGAACGGTACAAACTCGAGCTCGTGTACGACAACAACCCTGACGCGATCCTCATCCTCGACAGCGACTACACCATCACCTACGCCAACCCTGTCGCCGAGGGGCTCACCGGTGTGTCCATCCAGGACATGGTGGGCACGCGCTGCTACGAGTCAATCCTGAACACGAACGATCCGTGCGACACGTGCAGGCTCGACGCGGTGCTGCGGACGGGTTACCCGACAGTTGGTGTCGAGCACGAGACGACCGCCGCGGGTAAGGAGCACTGGGTCGAGCGCATGTGGTACCCGGTCTTTACCGACGAGGGCACCGTGGAGTCCGTCGTGGAGATATCCAAGGACATCACCGACATCAAGCGCGCCGAGTTTGCGATGCAGGAGTACAGCGAGGATCTTGAGGAGAGCGTGCGCTCGCGCACCGCGGAGCTCGTGAAGTCCAACAGCGACCTGCAGGACGAGATCGCCGAACGCCGCCGTGCCGAGAAGGCCCTGCGCGAGTCCGAGGAGCGATTCAGGAGCCTCGTAGAACTCGCTCCGGACCTGATCCTCGTACACATCGAGGGCATCATCTCGTTCATCAACCCCTACGGCGCCAGGCTGCTCGGCTATGAGGCGCCGGCTCAACTCCTGGGCCAGCACGTGATCGAACTGGTCGACGCCGACAGCCGTGAGGCAGCGTCGTCGCATCTGCGCACGACCATCCACGAGCGCAAGGCGACACCCGCAACCGAACTGCGATTCGTGCGTAGGAACGGCAGCACCGTCGACGTTCAGATCGCGGCAACGCCGTTGATGTATCACGGGCGCCCCGCGGTGCAGGCGGTGGCGCATGACATCACCGACCGCAAACGCGCCGAGGAGACCATCCGCAAGATGGCCTACTACGACATGCTCACTGGACTGCCCAATCGCTCGCTGTTTGACGACCGTCTCGCGGTCGCCATCCGCCATGCCGAGCGCGACGACCACAGCTTCGCCGTGATGTTCATGGACATGAACGACTTCAAGCTCGTGAACGACACGTTCGGACATAACGTGGGTGACGAACTGCTCGCGGAAGTCGCGCGACGGCTGGGCAAGGTCGTCCGGCGCAGCGACACCGTGGCGCGGCTCGGCGGGGACGAGTTCACCGTTCTGCTCCCCAACGTGACGACCCGGAAGGCTACCGCACTCGTGGCGCGCAAGATATCGCAGGTCATGGACGAACCGGTGCTGACCGACAAGGGTGCGGTGCCCATCGACCTGTCGA
The DNA here is from genome assembly GCA_049657775.1 of Coriobacteriia bacterium. GTDB lineage: Bacteria > Actinomycetota > Coriobacteriia > Anaerosomatales > Anaerosomataceae > JBASNZ01. The sequence goes on from JBASNZ010000092.1 coordinate 8,470, forward strand.
TCGGGATCGCATTCTACCCCAGCGACGGGAAGAGTTTCAGCGAGCTGATGTACGCGGCGGACATGGCCATGTACGCGTGCAAGAACGAAGGCACGCCGTTCCGGTTTGCCGACCCCGGCCTGCTCGCTACGCAATCTCCGCTCGATTAGGGTCGGAGTTCCTCCTCGGTCACGACCTCGGTCTTGATCATCCGCACGAGAGCCTTGAGCGCATCGAACACGTTGTCGCGGATGTCGCCACCCACAAGCACGTACATGATGTCGTCGCCTACAGACAGCTTCCCCTCGTTGACCCACGCGCGAATGTGCGTGACGCCCTCCATGAGGCGTGCGGTCTCGAGTATCTCGGCGAGACGCTCGTGGTCGACGCCAAGGATCATGCCGGTGACCGGGCGGCCGTCGCGCGACGTGCCGCGAACGACGCCGTTGTGCATGAGGTACATCCCGGTGCCCGTGATGTCGGTCGTGGCCTTGATATCCGCAAGCCACTGATCGAGTGACGGTCGTTCTCCCGAAGGTGCCACTGCGCCTCCCTGCTATCCGGTGGCCTGCTGACAGTATACCCGCGCGGCGCGATCGCGACCTAGTCGGTCAAGAGGCGCTGCACGCACAATGACGGGAGGCTTTGCCTGAATGTGATCGTCTCACATGCGATGAACTTGTCGAGCGCGTACGAGAGATACGTCAGCGCAGGGTGCGTCGCTTTCTCTCGCAGAACCACTGCGAACAGCACGCCCCACTCCTTGAGGTGCGAGCCAAAGAATCGCGACGCGATCCGCAGGTATCCCGGCTCACCCCCGGCGACGCGCTCGAGGCAGTACCGCATGAAATCGAGTTCGACGCCTATGTGACCGGGACAGAGCGGCAACGGCGTGACGTAGGGACACATATAGCCGTTCGCGGCATACGTCTCCTTGAGCGCGATCACGAGGCGTTCGCGGTCGAACGCCAGGTACGTCACCTCGGACGGCGAGATCGAGTTCTCGAACGGGTCGAAGCCACCGTGTCCGAGCAGTCTCTCACGCTCCACCTCGAAGCCTGCCGTTCCGCCGCGCCTGGCAAGCGCCGCAACCGCTTCGAGGGCGACCTGTGCCAACCGGGTCTCGTCCAGATACTCCATGGGCTGGCACGAAGCGGTCGAAGCCATCAGGCCTCGCGCTGCATTCATGATGCCCGACTCGGATCCCAGCAACAGATACGCGAGATACCCGTACGCCGCCACCCGATCGCCGATGTGGCATACGCAGATATCGGAGACCTGCTCGGCAATGAACCGCTCGACCCGCATCGTCCACCTCTGTGTTCCGTTTGATCCGGTCGATCATGGATTCACAGTCGTTAACGTCAGCGGACGAACGTTGGTTACTGACAGGAGTTCCCTCAGAGCGATGGTCGGCGGTCAGACGCGGACAAGCGGCGTATGCACACGTGCGGACCTGGTCGGTCACTTCTGAGGGCCCGGGGCCGTAGCCGACAAGATCACCCAGGCAGTAGCGCTCACTAACGGCCGATCGGCTGATGTCGTGGAGCACCGCGTCGAGTGCCACGACGTTTGCGTGCACGTCGGAGTACGGAGCCATGCGTCTCACGATACGAGACCGAGCCTCTTCCGGATCTCGCTGACGAGGGTGCGGCTCACGGGCACTTCGGAGTCATCGCGTAGCACGAGCACGAACGCCGATTTCGTCGCCCACCTGCAGCCGCGAACGGCATCCAGATTGACCATATACGAGCGGTGCACGCGCACGAGGTCATCGCCCGCCCGCTCCTCGACTTCGCCAAGACTGAGGCGGCTGACCAGGATGCCTCGCGACGTATGCAGGCTGCAGTGGTTGCGAAGGCCCTCGATGTACAGAACGTCCGACAGGTCCACGAACTCGTGGCCTCCGCCCTGAGATGCGATCGGAATGCGGCGAACCTCTTCCTTGCCGCCGAGCGCGCTGCGCCGCAAGAGCGCCTGCACGCGCGCGCGGAACTCGCGGACCGCGAACGGCTTGGTGAGGTAGTCGTCCGCCCCCATCGAAAGGCCGAAGACCCGATCGTCGACCGACGACTTCGCCGTGAGCATCATGACCGGTGTCGTGGCGATGGCTAAGCTCGTCCGGACTCGCTGGAGCACCTCCCACCCGTCCACGCCGGGCATCATGACGTCCAGGACGATCAGGTCCGGCTGTTCGCGCAGCGCGGTCGCAACGGCGTGCATGGAAACCGTCACCGGCACCACGTCGCAACCATCACTCTCCAGCAATCGACCGAGCCCCCGCACGAGCTCCTCGTCGTCCTCGACAAGCATCACTTTCGGTCGGCTGTCTTTGCTCACTGATGCCTCATTCCATGCTCACCGTACGTGGTAGTCGCTCATCGGCGATCGCGCCTGCGATCGGCAGAACCAGCACGAACACACTCCCCTCGCCTTGCACGCTTCGCTCAACGTCTATGCGCCCGCCGTGCGCCTCCGCGATTCTCGCGGAGATGGCAAGTCCAAGCCCCAGACCGGCCTTCTCGCGATCGTCCGTATACTCCATCCGGCCGAACAGCTCGAAGATCGACTCCCGCCCGCTAGCCGGCATTCCCCGGCCTTCGTCGATGACCCGCACGAAGGCTTGATCGCCCTCGGTCGACGTGTCGACCCTGACCAGGCCGTTGTCGTATGAGTACTTCACTGCATTCGATATGAGATTGTCCATCACCTGCCGCAACCGCAGCGTATCTCCCCGCACCCATACTCTGTTCGTGAACTCGGTCGGTTCGACGCGAATCCCGCGTGAGCTGGCAAGCAACGTGGCGTCTCTGGCGGACTTGTGGGCAAGCGCCGTCAGATCCACGTCGCCGACCGTCAAGGGCATCAGCCCGCGTTCGAGCAGAGCCGCATCCATGAGGTCCGATACGATCGAACTCAGACGCGACGTGGCGGACACCATAGACGCGACCGCCTGGAGCGTCTCGGCATCAAGCTCGCCATAGACGCCGTCCTCCAGCATCTCGGCGTACAGACTTACGACTGCGAGCGGGCTCCTGAGCTCGTGAGAGGCCACGGCCACGAAGTCCGACTTGGCACGCATGAGGTGCTCGAGCTCCTCCTTCATGCGGGACTCCTTGTCGTACGCGATCTGGAGCGAGTCGAGCGACGCGAGCAGCCGCTGCTCCTTATCGGCCAGCTCCACCGCCATCCAGTCCAGCGTGGCCGCAAGCTGCCCGATCTCATCTGTCCTATCGCTTGACAGGTTGAGGTGCCGCTCTCCTCGCGCCACGCTTGCGGCGGCGTCGCGAAGATCCTTGATAGGCTCGGCGATATGGCGGACCATCAGCCACGCGCTCCAGGGCGCCGAGATCAGTGCGACTGCGAGCACGACGAGCCCCGCGGCAAGGAGTGGTGTCGTTATCGCCGAACCAAAGCCCACCGACGCGAACGTTACCGTGACCGTGGCGACCCGCATACCGTCGATCTCGACCGGATGCACGATCTGCTGCGGGCCGATGAGTGCTTGCCACATCGAGGATTCGCTCGGGGTGGTCCCCGTGACGTGCGTGCCGGCCTCGGCGATCACCTTGCCCGTGCTGTCTTCGATATGGATGTGGAGTATCTCGTTGGCATGAGACAGCGACATGACGCTGCCGAGTTGCGTCTCGATGGACGCGGCGTCCTGATCGGCTATGAGCGGCATGAGAGAGGCAGCGATCACGCCGCTGACATCCTCGAGAGCTTTGATGCGCTGGATCGCGACGAGCCGGACGCTGACCATGCCGACGATAAGCGCCAGCGCTACGGCGAAGAGGATCTCCGCGAGCACCATGATCGTGATGAACCGGACGCTGAGGGACGAGCGAAGGCGTCTCTTGCCGCCCCGCGCCGTGCGACTGGTGCTCATCACTGCTTCTCGATGTCGTTAGGGATGTACTCGAGAAGGGTGAACGAGAACGCGTAGGCCTCCTCGCTCACCTGCGTGAAGCCGTTGAGTCCGCTCCCCTTGGGAAGCATTGCTTCGGCATCGAAGCCAAGGAGAGCGTTGCGCAGCTTCGCGACGGTGGCCTCATCCAGATCATTCGATACGACGAACGGAGGGAGCGCGTATTGCGGCGAGACGGATACGGCGCGGAAGGTCCCGGCGGGGTACCCCTTGACCTCGGTCGAACAGCCGACCGCGGAGTCGACCTCGCCTCGCTCCAGCTTCTTGAGGCTCTCCTCCTGTGTCGGAGAGACCACGATGCCGCCGAAGAACTCGTCTACCTTGAAGCCCTGCGAGTCCGCAAGCCAGTAGAGGTACGAGGCGCCGCTCACCGAGGTGCGCGAGGAGACCGCGACACTCCGGCCCCTCAGGTCCTCAAGGGTCCGCGCCTCGCTGTCCGCCTGCACCAGCACCATCGCCGTCTCGGTGCTCGCACCGCTGGTGATGGGCGCCACGAGTTCGTGGACGATGCCAGCTTCGCGCAAGAGGAGATACGATCGCGTACACACGAACCCGGCGTCGGCCTCCCCGCTCTTGAAGACTTCGTCAGCCTCTTCGCGATCCGCCACGTAGCGCATTCGGATCGGTCGCCCCACCGTATCCTGAAGGTACTTCATGAGTGTGACGTAGTTGGCCCACTCGGACTGACCGCCGGGCGTGCGGCCAACGGCGATGACCAGCGTGTCCCCCGTTGCGTCTGAAGGCATGCTCACCGGTACCGGCTCGACCGGTATGTCTCTGAACATCATCGCCAGTGTGTACCCAAGGAAGAGAAGCGCCACGATGGAAGACACGACGGCGATGGCCAGCAAACGCTGTGAGGCCCGTTGTGCGGGACGTTCTTCCTCTGAAGGACTCTGGTTTGAACGCGGTTCCTCGGACATCCGGGCACCCCCGGACAATCATAGGGCATCCGGGGTGCCGCGACGACAGGGATCGCATGCGTGGGAGTACCACGATGGTGATGTGGTTGCCGCGGAGCCCGATCCAAGACAGCGGCTACGACTCCAGGCCCGCGTCCGCGAGGATGCCGGGGACCGCCGCATCCAGGCCGAGCGGCATCACGTGCACGCCGTCAGCGATCTCTCGGATCGCCGCAACCTGCTCGGTTGCCAGCCTGACGGCTTCCGCCGCGGGATCGGCGGCCTCTCGGATGCGACGGGCTATCGGCTCGGGCACCATCAGGCCTGCCAGGCGCTCGTTGATGAAGTCGATCACCTTGGGGCTCCTGAGGAGAAGCACGCCCGCCACGACCTTTGAACCGACCGCGTGGAGCGCCTCCACGGCTCGCTCGAGTTTGTCCATCTCGAAGACCGCCTGCGTCTGGAAGAATTTCGCGCCTGCCCTCGCCTTTGCGGTCGCGCGAGCGATCTGGATGTCCCAGGGCTCGGCCTCGGGGAACATGGCGGCACCCAGGTAGAAGTCCGTGCCGCCCTTGAGGGGGCGGCCGAGCATGTCGTGACCCTCGTTCATCCCCGAGGCGATCCCCAGGAGCTGGGTCGAGTCGATGTCGAACACCCCCTTGGCCTGCGGGTGGTCGCCCGAGCGGGGGTCGTCACCCGTGACCATGAGGACGTTCTGGAGACCGAGCGTCCATGCGCCCATGAGGTCGGACTGCAGCGCAAGCCTGTTCCGATCCCGGCAGGTCTGCTGAAAGATAGGCTCGAAGCCCATGTCGAGTGCGACCCGCGATGCGGCCAGACTGGACAGGTGCAACGAGGCACCCTGGTTATCGGTGATGTTGAGCGCGTGGCAGTGCGGACCCAGGAGCGCCATCGCGTCCTGCATCGTGGCAAGGTCGGTTCCTCTGGGCGGAGCGATCTCTCCCGTGACCACGAACTCTCCCCGCTCGAGGGCATCGCGAAACCGGCTCATCGGACGCCACCGCCTTTGCGGGTCTGCCGCACGTTGACCGAGCCCGGCTTGAGCTTCTTGGAGTGGTCCTTGGGGGCGAGCACGCCGGGATCGGGCCGGTTCTGCTCGGCCAGTCTGCGGTGGATGCTCACGTGGATGCAGTCGCGGTCCCGCAGGACCTCGCACTTGCCCTCCCACATGCCGCCGCACGGGCCGTTGAGCAACCCCTTCGGACACGTCGTGACCGGGCAGATGCCCGCCGTCTTGTCGAGGACGCAGTCGCCGCACATCTGGCAACGCTCCTCGAACACGCCATGGCGCACCACGTTGCCGAGGAACACCGACTCCAGTCCGGGGTACACGGGCTTACTGATGGCGTCGGCGACCGTCTGCACGCCAGCCCCGCATGCAAGCACCAGCACCGCGTCCGCGGCCTCGATCTCGCCGAAGTGCTTGCGCGACTCGAGCTTGGTCCCACCCGAGTGGCATGTGACCTCGCCGATAGCCCAGCCGGTGACCTCGCGGCCTTCCTGCTCGAGCGTCGACTTGGCCTGGAGGATCTCCGTCTCGCCACCGGTGTTCGCGACGGTGGCGCACTGCCCGCACCCCATGATGAACACGCGGCGGGCGTCGATCTGGTCCAGGTCCTCGCGGATACGCGTCCAGTCCCGCGCTTTGGTCACGATCATCGTCCGGCTCCTTTGATCGCAGCGCGAACCGCGCTCACGCAGCCTGGTGCGTCCGAGGAGTACCCGGCACCGATAGACGCGGCATAGTCTCGTGTGACGACCGCACCGCCGACAAGCACCGGGACGCCTCGCGCGGCGACCGCTGTGACGGTCTTCTCCATGGCGGGCAACGTCGTGGTCATGAGCGCCGAGAGGCACACCACGTCGGCGTCGGCCGCAGCCTCCACAAACGCCTCGGGAGTGACGTCCACGCCGAGATCGTTCACCGCAAAGCCCTGGCTCTCAAGCATCGAGATGCAGATGTCCTTACCGATGCTGTGGATGTCGCCCTTCACGGTCCCGAACACCACACGGCCTTCCGCCACTTGCTCACCGACCGGCAGGTGGGATTTCGCGGTGTCGACGGCAGCCCTCATCGCGCCCGCCGCCGCGATGAGCTGCGGCAAGAACACCTCGCCCCTGCCGTACGCATCGCCGAGGCGCTGGATCGCCGGCGTCAGCACCTCGCCGATGACCGCACCCGGCGCCATGCCGCCACGCACGAGCTGCTCGACGAGGCCGGGGGCGCCGTCCGAGTCGCCGCGTTCGACCGCGGCGGCGAGAGCGTCTGCGGGAGCGACCGTGTTCGGCGGACCTTCCGCGCGCAGTTCCGCAGCCGGGGAAGGCGTGGACAGACGCGCGGCGTCCGGGAGCGCCGAGGGCCCCCGGCGAGGACTGTCTGAGC
>JBASNZ010000093.1:0-30346 GCA_049657775.1 Coriobacteriia bacterium
TGACCGGCGTGGCGCACCTGCCCGAAGGCACCGAGATGGTCATGCCCGGCGACAACGTCGAGGTCCGCGGCGAGCTCATCAACCCGATCGCCATGGAGGAAGGCCTGCGCTTCGCTATCCGCGAAGGTGGCCGTACCGTCGGCTCGGGTCGTGTCACGAAGATCCTTAAGTAGCTTCTAGTCCGTAAAGACGGAGGTAAGTAAGTTGGCGAACCAGAAGATACGTATCCGGCTCAAGGCGTACGACCACGAGATCGTGGACCAGTCCACGAAGATGATCGTGGAAACTGCGCAGAAGACGGGAGCGAAGGTGGCGGGCCCGATCCCGCTGCCAACGGAGCGCAACCTGTATTGCGTCATCCGCTCGCCCCACGTCAACAAGGACAGCCGCGAGCACTTCGAGATGAAGACGCACAAGCGTCTCATCGACATCCTCGAGCCGACCCCCAAGACGGTCGACTCGCTGATGAGGCTGGACCTGCCGGCCGGTGTGGACATCGAGATCAAGCTCTAGGGTCTCGGTACGGTTGGTGACTCTCCGGCGATACTCTCGCCGGTGCGTATGAGGACGCGGTCCTCTGGGAAGCGACGCGGGTGCGTCGGCTCGGGCCCCATGACCGCACGAAGCGAGAAGGTGAGCACGACATGGGCAAGGCGATTCTAGGCAGGAAGCTGGGCATGACCCAGGTCTGGAGTGAGGATGACCGGCTTATCCCGGTCACCGTCATCGAGGCCGGGCCGTGCGTTGTCGCGCAGGTCAAGACACTCGATCGCGATGGTTATGAGGCGATCCAGCTCGGCTATGGCGACGTCAAGGAGTCCAAGGTCAACAGGCCGCTGGCCGGTCACTACAAGAAGGCCGGCGTTGCACCGAAGCGGTACCTCGCGGAGGTCAAACTCGAGGAAGGCGTCAACTACAAGGTCGGCGACGCCGTTACCGTCGAGGGAATCGAGCCCGGTATGCATGTTCACGTCACCGGCACCAGCAAGGGCAAGGGTTTCGCCGGTGTCATGAAGCGCCACAACTTCAAGGGTGGTCCCGGCGGCCATGGTTCGCACTTCCACCGGGCTCCCGGTTCGGTCGGCATGTGCGCCAGCCCCTCGCGTGTTCTCAAGGGTGTTGGCATGCCTGGTCACATGGGCGACGAGACCGTCACTGTTCGCAACCTTCAGGTGGTTCGCGTCGACACCGAGCAGAGCCTGCTCGTGGTCAAGGGCGCGGTTCCCGGAGGCAAGAACGGCTTTCTGACGATCAGACTTGCCTGAGGCCGGCCCCGGTACAGGCTTTCTTGAGGAGAGAACGATGGCAACGATCGAAGTGAAGGATACAAACGGCAAGAAGGTGGGCACGGCGGATGTCGCCGATGTCGTCTTCGGTATCGAGCCGAACACGTTCGCGATGCACCAGGTGGTTCGCAGCCAGATGGCTGCTCGCCGCCAGGGCACGCACAGCACCAAGGGCCGCAGCGATGTCAGCGGCGGTGGCGCGAAGCCATGGCGCCAGAAGGGTACCGGTCGCGCCCGCCAGGGTTCGATCAGGTCGCCTCAATGGAGGGGCGGCGGTGTCGTCTTCGGTCCCACGCCTCGCAGCTACGCGTTCAAGGTTCCGAACAAGGTCGTCAAGCTGGCCATGCGCAGTGCGCTCTCGGCCAAGCTCGTCGACGAGGAGCTCTTCGTGATCGACGGGTTCGGTCTGGCCGAGCCTTCGACCAAGCAGGCTGCCGGCATCCTGAAGTCGCTCGGCATCGAGGGCCGTTGCACGGTCGTCGTGGCCAACGACGACACGAACGCGATCCTCTCGCTGCGGAATCTGCCGAAGGTTCGCGTGATCACGGCCCCCGAGTCCAACACCTACGACCTGGTGGACAACGTTTCGCTGCTGTTCACCAAGCCCGCCCTCGAGTGGCTCGAGGGGGTGCTCAAGTAATGCAGGACGCCCGCAGCGTCATCATCCGCCCCATCGTGTCCGAGAAGTCGTACGCACTGATGGAGCAGAACCGTTACACCTTCGAGGTCGACAAGCGCGCGACCAAGCCGCACATCGCCCAGGCCATCGAGGAGATCTTCGGTGTCACCGTGACCGATGTGAACACGATCAACGTGCCCGGCAAGCCGCGTCGTCAGCGATACGCCCAAGGCTTGACCCGTACGTGGAAGAAGGCAATCGTCACCCTGAAGCAGGGCGACACTATCGACCTGTTCCAAAGTCGGTAGGAACCCGGAGGGTTCCGAGGGTGTGGCAGTGCGGTTCTCAATGGAGCCGCCCGGCACCGTGGTAGAGTCCGGCGTCGCGCCGTGAGTGTGAATGGACACTCAGTCCCAGACGGGGCGGCCATCGGACGGAAGGAGAGGACATGGGACTGAAGAAGTACAAGCCGACCTCACCGGGTCGTCGATTCCAGACGGTCTCCGATTTTGCGGAGATCACACGGTCGACTCCCGAGAAGTCGCTGCTGGAGCCGCTGCCCAATAAGGGTGGCCGCAACAACAATGGCCGGATCACCACCCGCCATCAGGGCGGTGGCCACAAGCGCCAGTACCGCAAGATCGACTTCAAGCGGAACAAGGACGGCGTTCCCGCCAAGGTCGCGACGATCGAGTACGACCCTAACCGGTCGGCCCGCATCGCCCTGCTGCACTATGCGGACGGCGAGAAGCGCTACATCCTCGCTCCGCAGAAGCTTGGCGTGGGCGATGAGGTCATGTCCGGACCTGGCTCGGACATCAAGCCCGGCAACGCTCTGCCCCTTGAGAACATCCCGACCGGTACGGTCGTGCACGCCATCGAGCTGCAGCCGGGTCGAGGCGCCGCCATTGCGCGGTCGGCTGGCTCGTCGGCACAGCTGATGGCCAAGGAAGGCCCGTACGCGATCCTGCGTATGCCCTCCTCGGAGATGCGCATGGTTCCGCTCGCCTGCCGTGCGACGGTCGGCGTGGTCGGAAACCCGGAGCACGAGGGCATCTCGGTCGGCAAGGCCGGTCGTTCCCGCTGGAAGGGCGTTCGTCCGACCGTGCGTGGTACCGCAATGAACCCTGTCGACCACCCGCACGGTGGTGGCGAGGGCAAGAACAAGACCGCTGGTCGTCATCCGGTCACCCCGTGGGGTGTGCCCACCAAGGGCCACCGCACGCGTTCGAAGCGCAAGGCGTCCGATAGCATGATCATTCGCCGCCGCAAGAAGTAGCGTCGGATCGTAGAGGAGCTGGCATGAGCAGAAGCCTTAAGAAGGGACCCTACGTCGAGCCGCGTTTGCTGCAGCGTATCCACGCTATGAACGAGGCCGGCGAGAAGAAGGTCATCAAGACCTGGTCGCGGTCGTCGACCATCTTCCCGGAGATGGTCGGGCACACGATCGCAGTGCACGATGGCCGCAAGCACGTCCCGGTATACGTCACCGAGTCGATGGTCGGTCACAAGCTCGGCGAGTTCTCGCCCACACGCACGTTCCGTGGGCACGCTGAGGATCGCAAGAAGGGCAAGCGATAAGTCGCTGGCAGTAGAGCACCCCGGCCGGGTGCGCGAAACGCATCGGCCGGTCGTCGTCGGAGGTTCGAGTAGATGGAAGCCAGAGCAGTAGCGAGATTCGTGAGGGTGAGCCCGCGCAAGGCGCGGCTCGTCGTCGACCTCGTCCGCGGCAAGTCCGTGGTCGACGCCGAGGCGATCCTCAAGTTCACCGAGCGCGCGGCCGCTGAGGTCGTCGGTAAGGTCGTGCACAGCGCGGCCGCGAACGCCGAGAAGAACCTCAAGCTCAAGCCCGAGACGCTGTACATCTCGGAAGCGTACGTGAACGAGGGCCCGACGCTGAAGCGGATCACCCCGCGGGCTATGGGTCGTGCGTTCCGCATCAACAAGCGCACCAGCCATATCACTGTGGTCGTCAAGCAGCGAGAGGAGGCGTAGCCGCCATGGGCCAGAAGGTCTATCCCACCGGGTTTCGGCTCGGAATAACCGAGGACTGGCGTTCGCGCTGGTTCCAGGCGAAGGGCTACGACAAGACCCTTGCTGAGGACCTTGCGATCCGTAAGTACCTCAAGGTCAAGCTCGCCCGCGCAGCGGTGTCGCGCATCGACATCGAGCGCAAGGGTGACAAGGTCATCGTCGAGCTGTGGACGGCGCGTCCCGGCATCGTCATCGGCAAGAAGGGCGCCGAAGTCGACGTGCTGCGCAAGCAGCTCGAGTCGCTCGCCGGTCGTCCCGTGTCCGTGAACATCATCGAGATCAAGCGGCCCGAGCTCGACGCGACGCTTGTTGCGCAGAGCGTGGCCGAGCAGCTCGTCGCGCGTGTGGCGTTCCGCCGCGCGATGAAGAAGGCTGTCACGAGCGCGATGAAGGGCGGTGCCCTCGGCATCCGCATCCAGTGCTCGGGTCGTCTTGGTGGCGCCGAGATGGGCCGCCGCGAGTGGTACCGCGAGGGTCGGGTGCCGCTGCACACACTGCGTGCCAAGATCGACTACGGCACCACCGACGCCGTCACCACCTTCGGTGTCATCGGCGTGAAAGTCTGGATATACCGTGGCGACAAGCTTCCGGGCCAGCCGGATCCTGCTCTGCAGGAGCCGACAACCGAGCGTCCGCGCTCGGACCGCCCGCGCGGCCGTCGTCGCGAGGGTGAAGGGAGAAGCTAGAGATGCTGCTGCCCAAGCGCGTTAAGCATCGCAAGGTCCAGCGCGGCTCCATGAAGGGAGCTGCCAAGGGCGGCACGCAGGTCCATTTCGGCGACTACGGCCTGAAGGCTATGGAAGGCGCGTGGATCACCAACCGCCAGATCGAAGCGGCCCGTGTTGCGATGACCAGGTACATGAAGCGTGGCGGTAAGGTCTGGATCAACATCTTCCCGGACAAGCCCGTCACCCAGAAGCCCGCCGAGACCCGCATGGGTTCCGGTAAGGGTAACCCCGAGAAGTGGGTTGCCGTCGTCAAGCCCGGTCGCGTCATGTTCGAAGTGGCCGGCGTAAGCGAAGAGGTTGCCAGGGAAGCTATCCGCCTTGCAGCCCAGAAGCTTCCGATCAAGTGCAAGTTCGTGACCCGAGCCGAGTCTGGCGGTGAGGCATAGATGAAAGCGACCGACATCAGAGAGCTTGAGGATCAGGAGTTGCTCCAGAAGCTCAAGGAGGCCCGCACCGAGCTGTTCAACCTGCGTTTCCGGCTTGCCACTGGCAACCTGGACAACCCGGGCCAGATCGGCGCGGTCAAGAAGGATATCGCCCGTCTGCACACCGAGCTGCGCGCGCGCGAGATCGCTGCCGCCCGCAGTGCGGCGTCATAAAGACGGACTGGGAAGGGATGACGGATGACTACCGATCGTAATAGCCGTAAGGAGCGCCAGGGTCTGGTGGTTTCCGCGGCCGCCGACAAGACGTGCGTCGTGCTCGTGGAGGCCCGCAAGAAGCACCCGCTCTACGGCAAGATGATCACTCGCAGCACCAAGCTTCACGCGCACGATGAGGACAACGTCGCGCAGGTCGGCGACCTCGTTCGCATCATGGAGACGAGGCCTGTCTCCAAGCTCAAGCACTGGAGGCTCGTGGAAGTCGTGGAGAAGGCCAAGTAGCACCGGTCCGCTCGTGCCGCATTCGCGGTTCGATGACCGGGTAGGCTCAACGGAGGAATCAGATGATCCAGCAGGAGACACGGCTCAAAGTCGCCGACAACTCCGGTGCGCGCAAGGTTGCGTGCATCAAGGTTCTCGGTGGCTCGAAGCGTCGGTACGCCTATGTGGGCGATACCATCGTGTGCGCCGTCAAAGAGGCGATCCCGAACGGCACGGTCAAGAAGGGCGATGTCGTGAAGGCTGTCGTGGTGCGCACGAAGAAGGAGATCCGTCGCCCGGACGGCAGCTACATCAAGTTCGATGAGAACGCCGCGGTCATCATCGACGCTCAGGGTAACCCCCGCGGCACCCGTATCTTCGGCCCGGTGGCCCGAGAGCTTCGTGATCGCAAGTTCATGAAGATCGTCTCGCTCGCCCCCGAAGTCCTCTAGGAGGTGACGCACATGGCGAAGTCACTCACAGTCCGCAAGGGCGACAAGGTCCGCGTCATTTCCGGCAAGGACAAGGGCAAGGAAGGCAAGGTCCTTCGTGCCTACCCGGAGAAGGAGCGCGCCGTCGTCGAGAACGTGCACATGATCAAGAAGGCGACACGTCCGTCGCAGCGTAACCAGCAGGGCGGCATCATCGAGATGGAAGGCACGATCCACGTGTCCAACCTCATGCTCGTGTGCCCCAACTGCGGTCAGCCCACTCGCTCGGCACGCCGTCGCGATGGGGGTACACGCATCCGCGTGTGCAAGAAGTGCGGCAAGGACATCGACAAGTAGATGACTCCGGGATCCACTCGGAGTGATGAAGTCCCGTCGGGTCGGCAATCCGGCGGGCGCAGGACACGGAGGTAGGAGAATCGTGACACCACGACTCAAAGAGCAGTACCGCACGGAGATCGTCCCCAGTCTCCTCGAGAGCAGGGGCTACGATAACGTGCATGAGGTTCCTCGGCTGGAGAAGATCGTCGTCAACATGGGCGTCGGCGCTGCGGTCCAGGACCCCAAGCAGCTCGAGACCGCGATGGGCGACCTCGCCATCATCACCGGCCAGAAGCCGGCCATCACGCGGGCAAAGAAATCCATCGCCAGCTTCAAGGTGCGCCAGGGCATGCCCATCGGCTGCAAGGTGACGCTGCGCGGTGACCGCATGTGGGAGTTCGTCGATCGCCTCTTGGCAACGGCGCTGCCCCGCATCCGTGACTTCCGCGGTATCAGCGACACGGCGTTCGATGGCCGCGGAAACTACAGCCTCGGCGTAACCGAGCAGCTGATCTTCGCGGAGATCGACTACGACAAGGTCGACAGGGTCCGCGGCATGGATATCACGTTCGTCACAAGCGCGAAAACCGACGAGGACTGCCGGGCACTGCTCGACGAGCTCGGATTCCCGTTCAAGCGATAGATACGGCGCGGACGTTCCGCCGGTAAGGCGGAGCGTCTCGGCAAGGAGGTCACCAAGTGGCAAAGAAGTCGATGATCGCCAAGGCGAAGCGCAAGCCGAAGTTCGGCGTGCGCACGGTCAACCGCTGCACCCGCTGCGGTCGCCCGCGGGCCTACTACAGGCAGTTCGGCCTGTGCCGTATCTGCCTGCGAGAGCTGGCGAGCCGCGGCGAGTTGCCCGGCGTCCGCAAGGCAAGCTGGTAGGCGCTGGAGCATTTCGTTGAACAGACTCGACAGGCGTCCGTGTCATGGGCAGGGACGAACCGGCGAGCCTGGATGGTCCAATCATAGGAGGACATACCAATGAGCATGACAGACCCGATCGCAGACATGTTGACTCGCGTGCGCAACGCGAACTCGGCATTCCAGGGCAGCGTCACGATGCCTTCTTCCAAGAAGCTCGTGGAGATCGCCCGCATCCTCAAGGAAGAGGGCTACGTTGCGGACTACGCGGTCACGCCCGGTGAGCCCCAGGCCACCCTTGAGATCACGATGAAGTACGGCGCCAAGAAGCAGCGCACCATCACAGGTATCCGCCGCATCAGCAAGCCCGGCCTTCGCGTGTACGCCAAGAAGGACGAACTTCCCCGCGTTCTGGGTGGACTCGGCATCGCCGTCATCTCCACCTCAAGCGGTGTCATGACCGAGAAGCAGGCCCGCGCTGCCGGTGTCGGCGGCGAGGTCATCGCCTACATCTGGTAATCGGACCGGAGAGAAAGGAGCAAGCCGTGTCTCGTATCGGCAAGCAGCCCATCCCGGTCCCGGCCGGGGTAGAGGTAACGATCAATGGCACCGAGGTGACCGTCAAGGGGCCCAAGGGTACCCTGTCCTCGGTGTTCGACCGGGACATGATCATCGAACTGCAAGACGGGGTCATCGAGGTCCGCCGTCCGAGCGACGAGCGCAATCACCGCTCGCTGCACGGTCTCACGCGTACCCTGATCGCGAACATGGTCACCGGCGTTTCGCAGGGTTTCCAGAAGGACCTGGAGATCGTGGGCGTCGGTTACCGTGCGACGCTCAAGGGCGAGGACCTGGACATGGCCCTCGGCTTCAGCCACCCCGTGCTGATCAAGCCCGAGGCCGGCATCACTTTCGAAGTGCCCGCGCCGACGAAGATCAGCGTCAAGGGCATCGACAAGCAGCGCGTTGGCGAAGTAGCCGCCCAGATCCGCAAGCTTCGTCCGCCGGAACCCTACAAGGGCAAGGGCGTTCGCTATGCGGGCGAGCACGTTCGCCGCAAGCTCGGCAAGGCCGCCAAGTAACCGGATGTCACTCGCGCCAAGTGCGGCGCGATTCCAAGAGAGAGTAGGACTGAAGGATGGACAAGACCAAGGCAAAGGCAGCAGCACTCGCCCGTCGCCAGAGGCGCGTCCGCGGCAAGGTGGCCGGTTCGGCCGAGCGCCCGCGTCTGCGCGTCACTCGCTCCAATGCGAATATCTACGCCCAGGTCATCGACGACGGTACCGGCACGACGCTCGTGTCGGCCTCCACGCTCGATGCCGACCTCAAGGGCGAAGTGAAGAACGGCTCGAACATCGAGGCCGCCAAGGCCGTCGGTGAGCTGGTAGCTCGTCGCGCACTCGAGGCGGGTATCACCACCGTCGTCTTCGATCGCGGTGGCCGTCTGTACCATGGCCGCGTCAAGTCCCTTGCCGAGGGCGCCCGTGGCGCCGGCCTGTCGTTCTAGGAGGATGTGCTGATGGCTCGCGAACGCGAAGTCGCTCCCGTCTCGGAGCTGCAGGAGAAGGTCGTTTATATCAACCGTGTCGCCAAGGTCGTCAAGGGGGGTCGGCGGTTCTCGCTGACGGCTCTCGTTGTCGTCGGTGACGGCAAGGGTCGTGTAGGCGTTGGCATGGGTAAGTCCGCTGAAGTGCCCGTCGCCATCAAGAAGGGCGTCGAAGACGCGAAGAAGAACATGTTCTCGTTCCCGCTTGTGGGCACGACGATCCCGCACGCCATTCTCGGCGAGTACGGCGCGGGCAAGGTTCTGCTCAAGCCGGCTGCTCCCGGTACCGGTGTTATCGCCGGCGGCCCGGTGCGCGCCCTGCTCGAGCTCGGTGGGGTCACGGACGTGCTCTCGAAGTCCCTGGGCACGAACAACGCTCTCAATATGGTGAAGGCTGCCGCGCAGGGCCTGCAGTCACTTGCAAGCCCCGAGGACGTAGCACGCCGCCGTGGCAAGACCGTTGCCGAGGTCTACGGTCGGAAGGGTTAGAGATGACGAAGGCAGATAAGACCGCCACCCTCAAGATCACCCAGGTCAAGAGCGTGATCGGTTTCCCGCCCGACCAGCGCGGCACGGTGCGCGCTCTCGGCCTCAAGCGTATCAACGACACCGCATTGCAGGCCGACACCCCGGTGATCCGAGGGATGATCTTCAAGGTGAAGCATCTTGTGAAGGTCGAAGAAGTCTAACAGACGCCATGGCGTCTGCCCGACAGTCAGCCGGCGGCGAGCGGCCGGTACCGGGACCGAGGTCCCGGACAGCGAACCAAGAAGGAGCGTAAGGAACCATGCAGATCCACGACCTGTTCCCGGCACCTGGGTCCCGCAAGGACCGCAAGCGTGTCGGTCGAGGCCACGGTAGCGGTCACGGTGGCCGTTCCGGCAAGGGTAACAAGGGCCAGCTCTCCCGCTCGGGCGGCGGCAAGGGTCCAGGCTTCGAGGGCGGCCAGAATCCGCTCGCGATGCGTCTTCCCAAGCTCCCCGGCTTCAAGAATCGCAATCGCGTCGAGTATGCGGTCGTCAACGTCTCCCGTCTGGACGGCCTGTACGAGAAGGGTGCCGTCGTCGACGTCGACTCGCTCTTCGACAAGGGCGTCATCAAGTCCAAGACCGTCCCGGTCAAGGTTCTCGGTGACGGCGAGATCACGAAGGCACTGACCGTGAAGGTCGACAAGGTCTCGGCACCCGCGAAGGTGAAGATCGAGGCCGCGGGAGGGACGGTCAAGCAGCCGTGATAGAGGCCCTCGTCAATGCGTTCCGGATTCCGGACCTGCGCAAGAAGATCATCTTCACGCTGAGCATCATCGCGCTGTATCGCGTTGGTGCCCACATTCCCGTTCCCGGTATCGACCCGGGTGCGGTGAAGGAGATCGTCCAGTCTGGAGCCGCTCTCGGTCTCCTCAACCTGTTCGCAGGTGGAGCTCTTGAGAACTTTGCGCTCTTCTCGCTCGGCATCATGCCGTACATCACGTCGTCGATCATCATGCAGCTGCTTCAGGCGGTCATCCCGACCATCGAGCGGTGGGCCAAGGAAGGCGAAGCGGGGCAGCGTAAGATCACCCAGACGACTCGTTACATGACGCTGGGCATCGGCCTCGTGGAGTCCATCGGTCTGCTGTCGGTTTTCCAGGCGAGCGTGTCCCAGGGTGGCATCGGGGTTCAGTTCGACTGGCTCACCCGCATCGTCATCGTCATCAGCCTGCTGGCCGGCACCGCCTTCATCATGTGGCTCGGAGAGCTCATCACACAGCGTGGCGTGGGCAACGGCATGTCGCTGCTGATCTTCGCCAGCATCGTGTCACGCTTCCCCGTGACGCTCGTCAGCGCCGTACAGCTCAACGAGTGGTACATGACGGTGTTCCTGCTGGCCGTCTCGCTGGTCGTGGTGGCGGCGGTCATCTTCATGGAGCGTGGTCAGAGGCGGATCCCGGTTCAGTACGCCAAGCGCGTCGTCGGCCGGAAGGTCTACGGCGGCTCGGGCACGTACATCCCGCTCAAGGTCAACGGGGCCAACGTCATCCCGATCATCTTCGCGTCGTCGATCCTGCTGTTCCCCGCCACGATCTCGCAGTTCTTCCCCAAGGTCGCATGGCTCAAGGCGTTCTCGTCTGCGCTGTCCGGCGGCTGGCTGCACATCACGCTGTACGCCGTGCTCATCGTGTTCTTCACGTACTTCTACACCGCCCTCGTGTTCAACCCGATCGATCTGGCGGACAACCTCCGCAAGAACGGCGGGTTCATCCCGGGTGTGCGCCCGGGCAAGCAGACGGTGGTGTATATCGAGAACGTGCTGAACAGGATCACGCTGCCCGGTGGTATCTTCCTGGCGGCCATCGCGGTTCTGCCGCAGGTGTTCTTCCAGTTCCAGGCCACGAGTTCGCCGCTTCTTCAGGCGTTCGGTGGCACGTCGATCCTCATCATGGTCGGCGTAGCGCTGGAGACGATGACCCAGCTCGAGAGTCAGTTGAAGATGCGTCACTACGACGGCTTCTTCAAGTAGGGGAGGACCGAAGATGAACGTCATGCTCCTTGGCGCTCCGGGCGCCGGCAAAGGCACTCAGGCCGCGAAGCTGATGGAGACCTACGGGCTTGTCCATATCTCCACCGGTGACATACTGCGCTCGGCGGTGGCAAATCAGACCCCGCTCGGCATGGCGGCCAAGAGGTACATGGACAAAGGCGAGCTCGTCCCTGATATGGTGGTCATCGGACTCGTGAAGGGCCGGCTGCAGGAGCCGGACGCTGAGAAGGGCTTCATTCTCGACGGCTTCCCACGAACCGTTGTTCAGGCAGACGCGCTCGGCACGGCGCTCGACGAGCTCGGGAAGACGCTCGATGCCGTCATGAGCATCGACGTCGACAAGCAGGCTCTCATCGAGCGGCTGACGGCACGCCGCACGTGTACGGCGTGCGGCGCGATCTTCAATGTCATCTCGCAGCCCGAGACGAGGTCGGGCGTGTGTCCGGCCTGTGGTGGACGACTGATGCAGCGCGACGACGACACGGTCGAGACGGTGACCAACCGACTCAACGTGTACGAGGAGAACACGGCTCCCCTTATCGCATACTACCGCGCCAAGGGGATCCTCCACTCGATCGACGGCAATCGTCCGGTCGATGAGGTCTTCGGCTCGGTGCGCAAGGTCATGGAGGGCTAGATTCCTTGATCCTCATCAAGTCGCCCACAGAGATAGAGACGATGAAGGAGGCCGGCAGGATCACAGCCGGAGCTCTTCGGGTCGTTGGTGAGGCGGTACGCGTCGGTATCACTACGAAACAACTCGACGCGATCGCCGAGGAGTACATCCGCTCGGAGGGCGCCAAGCCGGCGTTCCTCGGGTATAACGGCTTCAAGGGGACGCTGTGCACGTCGTTGAACGAGCAGGTCGTCCATGGGATTCCCGGATCCCGTGCGCTCAAGGATGGAGACATCCTGTCTGTCGATTGTGGTGCGATCGTCGACGGTTACTATGGCGACGCGGCCATGACCTTTGGCATCGGCGAGGTCTCCAAGGGGGCCCGCAAGCTCATGGAGGTGACCCGGGCGTCACTTATCGCGGGAATCGCCCAGTGCCGCCCCAACATGCGCCTGTACGACATCGGGCACGCTGTTCAGCAGATGGCCGAGGCGGCCGGATTCTCGGTCGTTCGTGAGTACGTTGGCCACGGTATCGGGCAGTCGATGCACGAGGAGCCGCAGATCCCGAACTTCGGGCGGGCGGGCACCGGGCCGCAACTCAAGGCCGGGATGGTGCTCGCCGTCGAGCCGATGGTAAACGCCGGGGGGCACCAGGTCAGAGGACTCAATGATGGGTGGACCGTGGTCACGGCGGATGGGAGTCTGTCGGCCCACTTTGAGCATACGATCGCCATCACGGCGGACGGACCGCTCGTATTGACCGTGGAATAGTCAGAAATCTGTGGACCGAGCAGGGCAGACTGGGTTATACTCCACGTTTGCGGCTTCTCGGCGGCAAGGGAGATGTGTATTGGCCAAGCGCGACGACGCCATAGAAATGGAAGGCACGGTCATTGAGCCGTTGCCGAACGCTATGTTCCGGGTGGAGTTGGACAATGGCCACAAGGTGCTAGCGCACATCTCTGGCAAGATGCGCATGCACTACATCCGCATCTTGCCGGGCGACAAGGTCATCGTAGAGTTGTCGCCGTACGATCTCACGCGGGGAAGGATCACCTACCGGTTCAAGTAACCGGTTCGTGGAGCGTGATGGAGACACCCGGCACCGTGGGTGGGATTCAAGCACGACAATAAGGCGCCTGCGGCTGGGCGTGCAGATAGAGTCAAACGGGATCCGAAAGGACCATCGATGAAGGTTCGACCGTCAGTCAAGAGAATGTGTGAGAAGTGCAAGATCATCCGCCGCCACGGCAGGGTTCTCGTGATCTGTGAGAACCCCCGCCACAAGCAGCGCCAGGGCTAGGTAGGAGGGTCACGTGGCACGTATCGAGGGTGTCGACCTCCCGCGCGAGAAGCGCGTCGAGATCGGACTTACGTATATCTACGGTATCGGGCTCACAACGAGCCAGCTCATCCTGCGTGAGACCGGTATCGATCCCAGCACTCGTGTGCGCAACCTCACCGAAGAAGAGGTCGTGCGTCTGCGCGAGTTCATCGACCGCAATCTGAAGGTCGAAGGTGACCTCCGCCGTGAGGTCAGCCAGAACATCAAGCGTCTCATGGAGATCGGCTGCTATCGGGGACTGCGCCACCGCAAGGGTCTTCCGGTCCGCGGCCAGCGCACGCACACGAATGCGCGTACCCGTAAGGGTCCCCGTCGCCAAATCGGCGCGAAGAAGAAGGGCAAGTAGTCCATGGTCGCCAAGAAGAAGAACGTAAAGACCCGGCTCAAGCGCAGCGAGCGCAAGAACATCGCTGTCGGCCAGGCGCACATCAAGAGCACGTTCAACAACACGATCGTGAGCATCTCGGATCCCTCGGGCAACGTGATCTCCTGGCAATCCGCCGGTACGGTGGGCTTCAAGGGTTCGCGCAAGTCCACGCCGTTCGCTGCACAGCTGGCCGCCGAGGCCTGCGCGAAGATGGCACAGGAGCACGGCGTCCGCAAGGTGTCAGTGTTCGTGAAGGGTCCCGGCTCCGGCCGCGAGACCGCGATCCGCTCGCTTCAGGCCGCAGGCCTGGAGATCGCGAGCATCCAGGATTGCACCCCTGTCCCACACAACGGTTGCCGGCCGCGTAAGCGCCGCCGCGTGTAACTTCGGGAGGACCAACCTCTATGGCACGCTATTCCGGGGCGGACTGCAGACTGTGCCGCCGAGAAGGTATCAAGCTCTTCCTCAAGGGCGATCGCTGCTATAGCGATAAGTGCGCGATCGAGCGCCGCCCGTACCCGCCTGGTATGGCGGGAAAGAAGCGTCCTCGCGACAGCGAGTACCGCTTGCAGCTTCGTGAGAAGCAGAAGGCCAAGCGCATTTATGGCATTCTCGAGAAGCAGTTCCGCAACTACTACAAGCTGGCGAGCCGCATGAGCGGCATCACCGGTGAGAACCTGTTGCGCCTGCTCGAGAGCCGCTTGGACAACGTGGTTTACCGCCTTGGCTTTGCCGCGTCTCGTGACGAGGCTCGCCAGATGGTGCGTCACGGGCACTTCCTGGTCGACGGTCGTCGGGTGGACATCCCGTCCTTCCGCGTCCGCCCGGCCCAGGTCGTCGCTCTTGCGCCCAAGGCAAAGGACCTCACTGTCGTGAAGGCCGCCATCATCTCCTCCTCAAAGGTCGAGATCCCGGGCTGGCTGGAAGTCGACGTGGAGAAGCTCCAGGGCAAGGTGCTCTCGCTCCCCACTCGCGAGCAGATCGATGCTCCGGTGCGCGAGCAGCTCATCGTCGAGCTGTACTCCAAGTAACACGACCTGATCGAAGCCAAGGAGGCTCTGTCAATGACCGAGTTCATGAGGCCCCAGGTGACGGTCGACGTCATCGACGAGCAGACCGCTCGTTTCGTCGTCGAACCGTTGGAGCGCGGCTACGGCTACACGCTGGGCAACTCGATGCGCCGCGTGCTGCTTTCGTCTTTGGAGGGTGCGGCGGCAACGTCCATCCGTGTCGAAGGCGTGCAGCATGAGTTTGCGACCATCGAGGGTGTCCGCGAGGATGTCACCGACATCGTGCTCAACGTGAAGGGGCTTGTCTTTCGCGGGACCGGGATCGGCGAGGGCGACGGCGTCGCTACTCTGTCGGTGTCCGGCCTGGCCACGGTGACCGGCGCGGACCTCAAGGTCCCCGCCGAGTTCGAGCTCGTCAACCCCGAGCACGTGATCGCTACACTGCAGAAGGGCGCGAAGCTTGAAATGAGTGTGCGCATCGGCACCGGTCGCGGCTACGTGACCGCCGATCGCAACAAGCGCCCTGAGGATCCGCTGGGCGTTATCACGATCGACTCGCTGTTCAGCCCCGTCATGCGCTGCACGTACGTGGTGGAGAACACGCGTGTCGGCCAGCGTACGGACTATGACAAGCTCATTCTCGAGGTCGAGACCAACGGCGCCATAGTTCCGTCCGATGCTGTCGCGCAGGCCGCGACCGTCATCAACCAGCATATGACCCTCTTCGCCGAGCAGGCCGCTACGCCGCTTGGTGACGAGACCATCTTCGAGAAGGAACAGGCGAAGAAGGACAGCATCCTCGACACGCCGATCGAAGAGCTTGACCTGTCAGTTCGCTCGTACAACTGCCTGAAGCGTCAGGGTGTCAACAACGTCGGTCAGCTGACGGAGTGCAGCGAAGTCGACCTGCTGAACATCCGTAACTTCGGCGCGAAGTCGATCGAAGAAGTCAAAGACAAGCTCCAGGCGATGGGCCTGGGTCTGGCCGGCTAGGAGAGTCTGGACAATGAGACACGCCAAGAAGGGTCGCGCGCTAGGCACAGACGCCAGTCACACGAAGGCGATGCTGCGCAGCCTGGCCCGTGCCGTTTTGATCAACGAGCGCATCAAGACCACCGAAACCCGCGCGAAGGAGGTGCGTTCGCTTGTCGAGCGCATCATCACGTGGGGCAAGAAGGGCGACGTGCATTCGCGCCGCCTCGCGCTTGCGGAGCTCAACGACCGCGAGCTCGTGCACAAGGTGTTCGCCGATATCGCTCCTCGCTATTCCGAGCGCGAGGGTGGCTACACGCGTATCCTCAAGCTTGGGCCCCGTAAGGGCGACGCAGCTCCTATGGTCATCCTGGAGCTTGTTGAGTAGCACGCACTATCACCCCGGTCCCACCGGGCATGATCGCTCCCGAGGGCCTCGCAGAGATACGAGGCCCTCGGTCGCATCCTAGGAGGAATGACGGTGTGATCGTCTTTACGGACGTCAGGTTCGAGTACCCGGGTGCGCATGACCCGGCGCTCGATGGCGTGTCGCTCACGATCGCACCCGGCGAGCGTGTGGCCGTCGTCGGGGCCAACGGTTCCGGCAAATCGACGCTTGCCAGGCTGGCCAACGGGCTCCTGACGCCGTCGAGCGGCAGCGTGCTTGTAGATGGGATGAACACCTCCGATGAGGGCACGGTATTCGATGTTCGCCGCACGGTGGGCCTTGTGCTACAGAACCCCGACAACCAGATCGTAGGGACGGTGGTCGAGGAGGACGTAGCGTTCGGGCCCGAGAACCTGGGCGTAGCGCATGCGGAGCTGCGCGAGCGCGTGGATGCCGCGATCGCCGCCGTCGGCCTCACCGGTCTCGAACGTCGCGAACCGCATCTACTCTCGGAAGGTCAGAAGCAGCGCCTTGCCATCGCGGGCGCGCTCGCGATGCGCCCTGCGTATCTGGTGCTGGACGAACCCACCGCTATGCTGGACCCGGCGGGACGAGCGGCCGTCCTGGACGTGCTCGATCGACTCGCCGAGGAAGGGCATGGCATCTGCCATGTCACTCACGACATGTCCGAGGCGATCAGGGCGGATCGCGTCGTCGCGCTCGACCGAGGCGCGATCGCATTCGTGGGCGAGCCGGACGAGCTCCTTGCCGACGCGGAGCTGATGGAGAGGCTCGATCTGGAGCCGCCGGCGCTCTCGGTAGTGGCGGCCGTCCTCAGGGAGCAGGGCTTCCCGATGCCCGCCGCGCCGACAGCGCGGGAACTGGTGGAGGCGCTGTGGCACTCGTAGCGGACAAGATCGGCTACACGTACGGGGTGGGTACCCGCTACGAGAGCGTGGCGCTCAGGGGAGTCTCGCTCACCCTTGGGCCCGGAGACCTCGTTGTCGTTGTCGGTTCCACGGGCTCCGGCAAGTCCACCTTACTCAGGCTACTCGCAGGTCTACTGGAGCCCACCTCGGGTGTCGTCACGGTGGACGGCATCGCCCCGGGGGACAGGTCGATCCGTGGCAGGGTAGGCATGGTCTTCCAGAACCCCGAGTCGCAATTCTTCGCCGAGTCGGTGCTTGACGACGTCGCGTTCGGACCCCGGAATCTGGGGCACGAGGATCCGCATGCCGCGGCGTCGACCGCTCTGGTGTCGGTCGGTCTCGACCCTGCCACGTTCGGCGGCCGCTCGCCGTTCACGTTATCCGGGGGTGAGGCCCGCAGGGTCGCCGTGGCCGGTGTGATCGCACTCGATCCGACATACCTGCTGCTAGACGAGCCGACAGCGGGGCTGGACCGTCGGGGCCGGGACGCCGTGTTCGATGCCATTGTCCGGGTAAGATCGACCGCGGGCGTTCTCGTGGTCACGCACGACCCCGACCAGTTCTTCGCCCATGCGGACCGTATGATCGCACTCTCCGACGGCATTCAGGCGTTCGCGGGAACACCCGGCGATGTCGTTTCCGGACCCGGGCCGTACTTGAGCGCGGGATTGAAGCTTCCCGATGTGGTCGTGGCGCAGCTCCTTGCACGCGAACGTGGGGCCGCACTCGAGACGATCCAGCTCGATCCCGTCGCCGCTGGTCGCGCATTGGCCGAGGCCAGGAGGCGATCGGCATGAGAGTGCCCGTGGCCTTCGGCCAGTATGTGCCTGTGGAGTCTCCGATCCATGCCCTCGACGCCAAGACCAAGATGGGGCTTGTCGCGGCATTCACTGCGGCGCTCTTCGTGGTCGAGGGCTTCGCGGGACTGTTCGCGGTCGGTGCCCTCGTCGCGGTAGCGGTGGCCGTATCTCGCGTCCCCTGGCGAATCGCGTTCCGTGGCGTGAAGGCGGTGGCGCTGATCCTGGTCATCACCCTGGTCGTGCATGCATTGCGCTGGAATCCGGCGACCGTGTCCCTGGTGCGGCTTGGTCCGCTCGCCGTCGACGCCGAAGGGCTGAGGACCGGCGTCTTCTTCGGCATCAGGATCGTCGTTCTTGTGGTGGGCACATCACTCCTGACGCTCACGACATCGCCCGTCGCGCTTACCGACGGGCTGGAGCGAGTGATGCGCCCGCTCGAGCGACTGCGCTTCCCCGCCGGCGAGGTCGCGATGATGCTCACGATCGCTCTCAGATTCATCCCCACGACCGCGCAGGAGGCCGAGAAGATCATCGTGGCACAGACGGCCCGGGGCGCGCGATTCGACGAAGGTGGTCCTATCCGGCGCGCACAGGCGTTCGCGCCGGTGCTCGTTCCGCTGTTCGTGAGTCTGTTCAGGCGTGCCGATGATCTGGCGACGGCGATGGAGTCGCGGTGCTACCGTGGTGGCGTGGGCCGTACCCGGCTGCACCGGTCCGTCATGGGGCCCGTCGACTGGGGCGCGCTTGTCGGCGGTGTCGCGGTGTGCGTTCTCATCGGCGTGTTCCTGTAGGGGGGAAGATGACCGTCACCATCGCGCTCACCGTGTCCTACGACGGCACCGCCTTCGCGGGATTCGCCCGGCAGCCGGCCCAGCGGACCGTGCAGGGAGAGCTGGAGGCCGCTCTTGCGACCGCGCTCCGAACCAACGTCGAAACAACAGGGGCCGGGCGCACCGACGCCGGTGTCCACGCGCTCGGGCAGGTCGTGAGCTTCTCGCTTCCCGATGGGTCGGAGGCCGACCTCACGGCCTTGCTCCGGTCGCTCAACGCGCTCACCGGCCCAGACATCGTGGTCACCGGGGTGCGTCGCGCCGCGAGCGGCTTCAGCGCCCGTCACTCGGCCGTGGGACGGGAGTATCGCTACCGGATCGTCCCCGGTCCTGTGCGGCCGCTCTTCCTTGCGCGTACCGCGCTGTGGGTCCCTCAGACGCTTGATCTTGGCGCGATGCGCGAGGGTGCGACGCACCTGCTCGGAGAGCATGACTTCAAGTCGTTCTGTGTCACGGCGTCCGCCGAGGGCAAGCGCACGTTCCGGCGGCTCGATCGTGTGGAGGTCACTCCCGCGCACGAGATGGGGGAGCACTGCATCGTGATCAGGGTGGTGGGAAACGCCTTCCTCCACTCGATGGTCCGCATCATCGTCGGCAGTCTCATCGAGGTGGGTCGGGGCAAGCACGAGCCAGCGTGGATCGCCTCGGCGCTCGATAAATGCGACCGCGAGGCCGCGGGTCCGACGGCGCCACCCGAGGGCCTGACGCTGTGGCACGTGCACTATCCTCAGGAGTGCTGGCTGTAGACCATGCTGGTGCTCTCGTCCTGGCCCGTCGCGTCGGCTCGCCGCGCACGGCGCCAACCAGCTGCGAGTGGCAAACCATGCCGTGATCGCGGATGGATACGCCCGGTGGCGTTTGTTGACACTCCCCATGCTCGCGGCTAAAGTGTAAGGGTTCGCTTCAGAGCCCCGTGAACTCTCGGAGAGAACCCTGCTGTTTTGCTTAGTTGTGGAGGAGTTCAGTGAAGACCTACTACGCCAAGCCCGGCGAGGTCGAGCGCGAGTGGTTGGTCGTTGACGCGACCGACGTGCCGCTTGGCCGTCTGGCGAGCGAGGTGGCATCGATCCTCAAGGGGAAGCGCAAGCCGCAGTACACCCCCCATGTGGATACGGGCGACTTCGTCATCGTCATCAACGCCGAGAAGATCAAGGTTACCGGCAACAAGCTCCAGTCAAAGCGCAAGTTCCGCCACTCGGGTTACCCGGGCGGCCTGAAGTCGATCTCGCTTGGCGAGATGCTTGCCAAGCGGCCCGAGCGCGTCATCGAAGGCGCCGTCAAGGGCATGCTTCCGAAGAACACCCTCGGACGCGCCATGGGCATGAAGCTCAAGGTGTACGCAGGCCCCGAGCACCCGCACGAGGCCCAGAAGCCGCGTCAGATCACGCTGGAGGTTTAGCGCATGGCCGAGAACAAAGCAGTTTACTGGGGTACCGGTCGTCGCAAGACGTCTGTGGCCCGCGTTCGCCTGATCCCGGGCACCGGCCAGTGGACGATCAACGGTCGTGAGTTCGACGCGTTCTTCGGCCGCGCCGGCCTCAAGGGCTTCGTCGAGCAGCCGTTCAAGGTCACCGAGACCATGGGCCGCTTCGACGTTATCGCCAACCTCCACGGTGGCGGCGTCTCCGGCCAGGCCGGCGCTCTTCGCCACGGAATCGCCCGCGCCCTTCTCGAGGCCGGGGACGACTATCGCGCCGAACTCAAGCGCGCAGGTCTCCTCCGCCGCGACCCCCGAATGGTTGAGCGCAAGAAGTACGGCCTCAAGAAGGCGCGCAAGCGTCCGCAGTTCTCAAAGCGCTAGGAACTGCGAGGCCAGGATTCGATCTTGCGAAAGGCCCGCCCTCGCGGCGGGCCTTTCTCTTTCAACTACGAGGAGACCATGATGTCCCGACTGTTCGGCACCGATGGGGTCCGCGGTATCGCCAATGACGACCTGTCGCCAGAGCTCGCGTTCAAGCTCGGCGAAGCCGCTAGCCACTTCCTTGGGGACAAGGGCCGTGGCAGCATCGTCGTGGGTATGGATACTCGCCGCAGCGGCGACATGCTCGAGGCCGCGCTCGTAGCCGGCATCTGCTCCGGGGGTTCGGACGCCGTACGGCTTGGCATCGTGCCAACGCCGGCCGTCGCGTATCTTACCCGTGTCTTCGGCGCCGACGGTGGCGTGGTCATCTCGGCGTCGCACAATCCGGCAGCGTACAACGGCATCAAGTTCTTCGACCGCGATGGCTTCAAGCTACCTGATGAGATCGAGGACGAGATCGAGGAGTTCCTCGTTTCGACCCGCGGTCCGCAACGTCCGACCGGTGGTGAAGTTGGGCGCTCGGTCGTGGTGAGCGACGCGATCGAGCGGTATGTCGCCCACGCCGTCGAGAGCATCCGCGGCGACCTGGTGGGACTCACCATCGCTGTGGACTGCGGCCATGGCGCCGCGGCGAAAGCCACAGTCAAGGCGCTCAAGGACCTTGGCGCCACAGTGCACGCGATCAACTGCGACTACAACGGCATGGACATCAACGACGGTTGTGGATCGACCCACCTTGAGGTCATCAGCGAACTCGTACGGGCGCACGACGTGGACCTGGGAATCGCCCACGACGGCGATGCCGATCGCGTGCTGGCAGTCGATGAGACGGGCGCCGAAGTGGACGGCGATCAGATCATGGCTATCTGCGCCGCCCACATGATGGAGCGTGGCGAGCTCGCGCACGACACGGTCGTCACCACCATCATGAGCAACCTTGGATTCGAGGCGGCGATGCGCGAACGTGGTATCAACGTGATCAAGACGAAGGTCGGCGACCGCTACGTGCTCGATCAGATGCGCACGTCGGGCGCGGTCCTTGGCGGGGAACAGTCGGGGCACGTCATCTTCCTCGACCACACTACCACCGGTGACGGCCTCATCACGGCGCTGCAGCTTGCGGCCATCGTTCGCGAGTCGGGCGTGCCGCTCTCGGAGCTCCGCCGGGTGATGCACCGCTTCCCGCAGGTCCTCGAGAACGTGCATGTCGCGGACAAGGCACGGCTCTCCAGCAGCGGAGCGGTCCACGACGCCGTCAAGGTCGCCGAGGAGGAACTGGGCAGCCGGGGCCGCGTTCTCGTGAGGGCGTCAGGCACCGAACCGCTGGTGCGCGTCATGGTCGAAGCCGCGGACGAGGCGACTGCACGAGCGATCGTCGATCGGATCTCGGTCATCGTCAAGAGCGAACTCGGATAAGGCGCCGGGCCCCGGCTGGGTCCCTGGGTCCCGGCTCCGGTACCGTAACCGCGACGTCATCTTCGGGCTGGTATAATCCACGGCGAACGTTTCGTCGGGGGAAGGAGCAGCCCACAGTCACACACCGCAAGCGCCGGGACTGGCAGCGCGTGAGCGCGGCGCGAGACTCAAGGTCCGCGTGCCAGTTGACGAGGAGAGGGCCCATCGAAAGATTCGGCGGATGGCTCTCCGGCTTGACCGGGGTCGACACGACGGGAACAAAGCCCCCGAGCGATCGGGACACAAACCACCGTCGGTCCGGGTATCATCCGTGGGCATGCGTGCCCGCCTTCCGGGGCCTGATACGCTCTCACCCAAGACACCGCTACCTCGCGAGAGGACTCTACTCATGTGTGGAATCGTAGGATACGCAGGACCGCGCCAGGCGAGTGACGTTCTCCTCGGCGGACTGGCGCGACTCGAGTACCGCGGGTACGACTCCGCCGGCATGGCGATCGCGAGCGATGAGACGCTGGACGTCGTCAGGCGTGTCGGCAAGCTCGTCAACCTCAAAGACGCAGTGACCGAGACACCCGTGGTAGGCAACGTGGGTATCGGTCACACGCGCTGGGCCACGCACGGCGCACCCACCGAGAGCAACGCACACCCACACGTGGACTGCACCGGCCGCATCGCGGTCGTGCACAATGGCATCATCGAGAACTACTCGGCGCTGCGTGAGGAACTTGCCGCGGCCGGCCACGTGCTGCGCTCCGAGACGGACACCGAGACCGTGGCGCACCTGGTCGAGGCGTACTTCGACGGCGACCTTGCCGCCGCCGTCCGCAAGACGATAGGACGTCTCGAGGGCGCGTACGCACTCGGCGTGGTGCACCTCGATCACCCGGGGACCATCATCGCAGCGCGCAAGGACTCGCCGCTTATCATCGGCATCGGCGACGGCGAGAACATCGTGGCGAGCGACATCCCGGCGGTGCTGGAGTACACGCGCGAGGTACTCGTGCTGCACGATGGCGAGGTTGCGACGGTGACCTCGGACGGCGTGAGCGTGACCGACGGTGCCGGACTGGCTGTTGAGCCCGAGATGATGCACGTGGCGTGGGACCTGGACGCCGCCGAGAAAGGCGGCTACGAGGACTTCATGCTCAAGGAGATCTTCGAGCAGCCCAAGGCCATCCGCGAGACGCTTCGTGGCAGGATGGGCGACACGGGCATGATCCAGCTGTCGGAGCTGGCGATGACCGACGCCGAGGTCGCCGCGATCGATCGGGTCTTCATCGTCGCGTGCGGCACCTCGTACCACGCCGGCATCGTGGCCAAGACGCTCATCGAGCAGTGGGCACGTATCCCCGTAGAGGTCGACGTTTCGAGCGAGTTCCGGTACCGCGACCCGATCGTCGACCCCGAGACGCTCGTAGTCGCGATCACCCAGTCGGGCGAGACGGCCGACACGCTCGCGGGCGTGCGCGAGGCGCGCGAGCGTGGCGCGAAGGTGTTCGCGATCACCAACGTCGTTGGAAGCCGCGTGACCCGCGAAAGCGACGGCGTCATCTACACGCACGCCGGCCCCGAGATCGGTGTGGCCGCCACCAAGACGTTCACCGCGCAGATAGCCGCTCTTACCGTGCTCGCGCTCAAGCTTGCCCAGGTCAAGGGGACGCTCTCCGACGAGCGGATCAAAAGCCTATGGGTCGAGCTCGCGCGTACGCCGGAGATCGTCGAAGCGATCCTGGGCGACGCCGGCGATATCGAGGAGTGCGCGCGCGAGTATACGACGGCGAACTCGTCGCTGTTCCTCGGCCGTGGCGTTGGCGTTCCGGTCGCCATGGAGGGAGCACTCAAGCTCAAGGAGATCAGCTACATCCATGCCGAGGCGTACGCCGCCGGCGAGATGAAGCACGGCCCGATCGCCCTTATCACCCCCGAGGTGCCAGTGGTGGTGGTTGCGACGCAGGGACACACCTACGAGAAGGTCGTGTCCAACATCATGGAGGTTCGCGCGCGTGGCGCCCGCGTGATCGCGGTGGCCACCCACGGTGATGACGAGATCCGACGGCATGCCGAGCACGTGCTGTGGATACCACAGGTGAGCGAGCTGCTCAGCGCGATCCCGGCCACCGTGCCACTGCAGCTGCTGTCGTATCACATCGCCAAGTTGCGCGGCTGCAATGTGGACCAGCCGCGCAATCTCGCAAAATCAGTGACGGTGGAGTAGCCGATGTCCGAGGATCGACCCATGATCACGGGTCTCGGCGTAGACATCGTCGAGATCGAGCGAATGCGCGCAGCCCTGGCCCGCCATCCCAGGATGAAGGAGCGCATCTTCTCGGCCGAGGAACGCGCGTACTGCGACAGGCGCAACAAGCCCGAGATCCACTACGCGATGCGATTCGCGGCCAAAGAGGCCGTTCTCAAGGCGCTGGGGCGGGGCTTCTCGGGGGGTATACGGTTCACCGATGTCGAGGTCGTGCGCGACGAGCGCGGAAGGCCTACGCCACGGCTGGCCGGGCGCGCCGCCGAGGTCGCCACCGAGGGCGGTGTGGTCGAGATGCACCTTTCGCTCAGCTTCACACACACCAACGCCGTAGCGTCGGCTGTCGCGGTGACGGAGCAGATGCGCCCACGCAAGCCCGAGACGGAGCCGACGCCGACGGAGCGGCTTGCCGCGTCGTTCAAAGACGCCCGCAGGTTGCTGGACGAGGTCGGGAACGAACAGGTATAAGCGCGCACGATGGGCCGCCGCGTGCGACCCATCAGCGTAACGGAGGAGACACATGCGCTACGCACTCACTGCAGACGCTGTCCGCATGGCCGAGGGCGACGCGGTCGCCGACGGTTCGGCAACCTTCGATGGGCTGATGGAGGCGGCAGGCACGGAGCTTGCGACCGAGGTCGCGCGGAGGATCACCTCGGGAACCATCGCCGTCGTCACCGGCAAGGGGAACAACGGCGGCGATGGTTGGGTCGCCGCGCGCGTGCTGCGCGCGAGCGGGCGCGATGTACGGGTGTTGAGCCTGGTCGATCCCGAGGAACTCTCGGGTGCGGCGTTGGCGGCGGCGCGAACGGCGATGAAGACCGGCGTGGCGTGGGAGCACACCGTCGACCTCGAGATGATCGTCAACCGGCTCGCCGGTGTTGCTGGAATCATCGACGCTGTTTTCGGGGTCGGATTCACCGGAGCGGCGCGCGATGTGTTCGCCCTTGCGATCGAGGCCATCGACGGCGCGGCGGCACCGGTGATCTCCGCCGATGTGCCGTCGGGCGTGGACGCCGACACCGGCATCACGTCGGGACCGGCGGTGCACGCCGATGTCACCGTGACGTTCTCGGCACACAAGCCCGGACTGTTGCAGTATCCGGGCGCCGAGTACGCGGGCGAGGTCGTGGTGGCCGACATCGGGCTCGACATCGGGGCCGCCGCATCGGGCGGGACGGTGGAGGTCTGGGAGCGCGAGGACTACCGCGCCGTCCTACCCGTGCCGCGCGTGGATGCTCACAAGGGCACGCGGGGGAGCGTGCTGCTGGTCGCCGGTTCGCGACTGTACGGCGGCTCGGCCGTGCTGGCGGCCGCGGGCGCGATGAGGATGGGGGCAGGGTACGTCTTTGCCGCGGTCCCGACCTGCGTGGTGCCGGTCATCCAGGCGGCATTGCCCCACGTCATAGCCGTTGGCCTGGCGGAGACCGCCGAGGGGACGCTCGCTCGCGAGTCGGTGGAGCGCATCATCCGTGTGGCCTCAGAGGTGAACGCCGTCGTCCTCGGACCGGGCCTCACCACCCACGCGGAGGCCTCGGCCGTCGCACGAGACCTCGTCACGTCGCTGCAGGTCCCGCTGGTGCTTGATGCCGATGGGATCAACGCCCTCACGGTGGGCGGGCTCGAGTCGCTGCGCTCGCGGACAGCGGCCACGATCGTGACACCTCATCCGGGCGAACTGGCGCGTCTGCTCGGAATCTCCATCGCGGAGGTCCAGGAGGATCGGGTCTCATCGGCACGCAGGGTCGGCAACGGACAGCTCGCATGCATGCTCAAGGGCGCCCGAACCGTTGTTGCGGGACAGAGCCGCACTGCCGTCACGCTGGCGGGCAATCCGGGGATGGCGACCGCGGGGACCGGCGACGTGCTTGCCGGGATGACAGGGACGCTGCTGGCGCAGGGGCTGGGGCCCTTCGAGGCCGGAGTGCTCGCCGCGTACATCCACGGGCGAGCGGGGGATCTGGCGGCGCAGGAGCTTACCGAGATCTGCCTGACCGCCAAGGACCTTCCGTCCTACGTGCCCCGCGCGGTCCGAGAGGTCCTGGGCTAAACCCGGCATCGTGACGGGCTGACTCCTCGGCGGTGGGTACGCGGGCGTGTCCGCTCGGGTAGAATCGAAGCAAACGGCTCCCGGCGTGATCGCCGGTCTATCGCATCAGGAGGAGACATGGGACTCACCGTACGCGAGATCATGACGACTGACCCGGTGACCGTCGGACGTGACCTCGAGGTCCGCGAGGCCGCCCGCCTGATGGTCGAGCATCATGTCGGCGCACTGCCGGTGGTCGAGGGCACGAAGCTTGTCGGCATCGTCACCGAGGGCGACCTGATCATGCAGGACGTCAAGATGGAGTTCCCCACGTACATCCATCTGCTCGATGGTTTCATCATGTACCCGCCCGCCACCGCGCGCTTTGAGAACGAACTCAAGAAGGCGGTCGGTGCGACAGTGCAAGACGTCATGACCACCGAGCCCGTCGTCATCCAGGCGGACCAGCCGGTCGAGGATCTGGCGACGCTCATGGTCGACCGCGACATCAGCCGCGTGCCGGTGCTCGACGGCGAAGTCCTCGTCGGCATCGTGAGCAAGTCCGACATCGTTCGCTCGCTCATCGCCGGAGAGTAGAGTATGACCTACCGGCGTCACGCATGGGTGGAGATCGACACCGCGGCCATCGCGCGGAACGTGCGCACGCTCAAAGCGCTCACGCCCGCGGGAACGCGCTTCATGGCGGTCGTGAAGGCCGATGGCTACGGGCATGGTTCCCTGCCGGCCGCGAAGGCCGCTTTGGGTGCGGGAGCCGATCGCCTTGGAGTCGCCACGCTCGAAGAGGCGGTCACGCTTCGAGAGTCGGGTATCACGGCGCCCATCCACATCCTGAGCGAGCCGCCGGCCGAGGGCGTCGGCATCGTCATCGAGAACGCCCTCATCCCAACGGTCACCACGCGCGAGTTCGCGGTCGAGCTCGGTCGCGCCGCGCTTCTGGCCGGAACGACCGTCCCGTACCACCTGAAGATCGACTCCGGCATGAACCGGATCGGCGTGCGTGCCGAGGAGGCGTTCGACGTTGCGGCCTGGCTCAAGGGGCTGCCGGGAATCCAGATGGAGGGTGCGTTCACGCACTTCGCGACTGCGGATGTGCCCGGTGACTGGGAGTTTGACACCCAGGTTGACCGGTTCCGGGTCGCGCTTGAGAAGATGCGTACGGAGCGAATTCGGCCTCCGATGGTCCACGCGGCAAACAGCGCCGCGACCATCTTGCACCCCGAGACGCACTTCGACCTGGTGCGCTGCGGTATCGCGATCTACGGGCTGCATCCCGCTGCTTCGACCTACGGGCGGATCGATCTTGCGCCCGCCATGTCCGTGAAGGCACGGGTCTCGCTCGTGAAGCGCATCGGGATGGGCGATGGCGTGTCCTACGGTTTCACGTACCACGCTGCCGCACCCACGATGATCGCCACCGTTCCGATGGGCTATGCCGATGGTCTCCACCGTGTGCTGTCCAACTCGATGGACGTTCTCATCGGCGGGCGTCGCTGTCACCAGGTAGGGCGCATCTGCATGGATCAGTTCATGGTCGAGGTGCCCGAGGGGCTCAGCGTCCGACTCGGCGACGAGGTCGTTCTCGTTGGAGAGCAGGGCTCGGAGCGCATCCTGATGGACGAGCTCGCGGACAAGGCACGGACCATAAACTACGAACTCGCGTGCGGTTTTGCCCTGCGCATGGGGCGCCGTTACAGCTGAGCGTCTGACGAATCTGCCAAATTGGGCACATAAATCTCCCTCTTCGGCAGGAAACCCCCTCGCGTACGGCGAAATCCCCAACTGACACCGGTGTGATCGCACCGCGCGTCAGTCTTTGTGAGCCGTACCGCCGGTCAGCACAGGCCGGCCTCGAGGGTTCCGATCGAGACCGGATCGTCCGTCAGGATCGGACCTGCAACAGTGCTGGGAGAGGAGAGATCCGTGGACGAGAAGGTTCTGGAGGAGATCAGGTTCCATCAGGACGTCGTCAACAAAGACGCCAACTCCCCGCTCTACCAGATCAGGGAGAAGGAGCTTGAGATCTCCGGCCGCGTCCTCGCTGCCAGAAACCAGGCCGAGAAGGTCGTGAGCGACGCCCGCAAGGCAGCGCAGGACACACTGCGCGACGCCGAGTCCGATGCCGACAAGCTTGCCAAGAAGCATGCCGAGGACGTCATCGCCCAGGCAACGGCAGACGCGGAAGCGGTTCGCCTCGGAATCGATGGTGAGAAGGGCGAGCTTCGTTCTGAGTTGGATCAACGCGTCGCGGATGCAGCCGCGTTCGTAGTCTCTGCTGTCACATCTGCGTAACGCTTAACCGGTAGACGATTACCCGGACAACGGGGGGAGGGTTCCAGCATGTTGGTCCCAATGGCCAAGGTCGAACTGATTGGGCCGAAGAGCCGCTTCTTTGAAGTGGTGAGCCTGCTGCACGAGCTTGGGACGCTGCACATCGAAGACCTCTCAAAGAAGATCCAGACTGGCGAAGTACCGCTCGATCAGATGGAAGTGGTGGAGAACCAGGCCGCCGAGAAGGAGCGGATGGAAGATCTGCTCCTGAGGCTGCGGTCGATACTGAAGGCGCTCCATCTTCCCAACGAGTCGGTCAACGAACTCGAGCGGGAGAAGCAGTACCTTCAGCTATGGGGCATGGACAGCCGGGAGTTGTCCAAGGAGGTCACCGACGTCATAGAGCAGGTCGAGGACCGCACGTCGAACCTCGCACAGGCTCAGGCGTCCATGGAGGCCGAGCTGGCGCTTCTTGCCCGGTACGAGCCGATCCTCCACAAGATCCAGCCGCTCGCGAAGCAGATCGTCACGACGGGCGCGTATGACTCCGTTGCCCTGCTCGTTGAGCGTCGTTACAAGAGCGCACTCGAGGACCTCAAGCGCGAGCTCGACGAGATCACCAAGAGCCAGTGCGAGATCGTTTCGACCGACGTTGACGACGAGACCACGGCGGTTATCGTCGTGTTCCCACGCAAGGCCTCGGACGCGGTCCACAAGTTCCTCGCGATGGAGAACGTGAACCAGATCCGCCTGCCCTCCGAGTTCCAGGACATGCCGTTCGACGTGGCGTACGACAACATCCGCGAGCGCCGGTCGGTTCTGCCCAAGAAGCTCGAAGAGGTGCGCACCGAACTCGCCGACATGTCGGCCAAGTGGTACCTGCGTCTCACCACCGTACGCGACGTGTTGACCGACAAGATCTCCGAGATCAGCGCCATTCCGATGTTCGGTCAGACGGAGTATGCATTCGTCGTCACGGGATGGCTGCCAGTTTCCGATGTCAAGGCACTGCGCAAGACGATCGTCGAGAACTTCGGCACGGACGTCATCGTCAACCAGCTGGAGATCGATGAGAAGGAGTTTGAGGCCACGCCCGTTGCGCTCAGCAATCCCAAGTGGGTGCAGCCCGCGTCGTTGGCCATGAGTTACCTCATGGGCGGAAAGCCCATGTACGGGACGATCGACCCTTCGATCATCTGGGCCATCAGCTACCCGCTCATCTTCGGAATGATCGTCGGCGACATCGGATACGGTGTCGTCATGTTGGCGATCGTTCTATGGATGCGCCTGAAGTACAAGGATCGTCCGGCGGTACAGATCGCCACGGGTCTGCTCGGCCCCGCAGCTACCGCCGCGATACTGTTCGGCGTGTTCTACGGCGAACTCTTCGGGGGTCTTCTTTGGAAGAGCGGGGAATTCGTGTTCCCGATCATCAGGATCACGGACACATTCTACTTGCCTTACAACCGTGAGCATACGGTTGAGCCGTTGATGCTGATGGCGCTTGGGCTTGGCGTGATACAGATGCTGTTCGGGTTGATCCTCGGTGTCGTCAATGCGGTCAGAACCAAGCGCATGAAGCATGCGTTCGTTAAGGGGGGCCTTGCCGGCTTCCTGCTTGGCGCGATCATCCTGATCGTTGCGATGGTCTTGCTGAGCGGTGCAGTGCAGCCGATCGTACAGGCCGCGGGTGCGATCACTATGGCCGTGGCGGTCCTGGCGATCTTACGCTGGGGCGGATTCGGTGGGGCTGTCGAAATCCTGGAGCTTGTCGGTACGACAGCTAGTTACATCCGTATCATGGCCGTCGGTCTATCGGACGCCATCTTCTCGAGCGCGATCAATGAGATGGCTAAGGGCATGCCGGTTATCGTGGGAATCGTGGTAGCGCTTCTGTTCCATTCGCTGCATCTTGTCCTGGCGGTCTTCACGCCTTCAATACATGCATTGCGCCTCAACTTCTACGAGTTCGGTCAGAAGTACTACGAGGCTAGCAAGGCAGAGTACGAGCCGTTCCACAAAACCGGAGGTGAAAAGAGCGCATGATCATCAAGAACAAGCTCGCGAA
>JBASNZ010000094.1:0-8097 GCA_049657775.1 Coriobacteriia bacterium
TTGGATTGTTTCTGCGTTCCGATTCGCCGTCGAGCGCGCGACCGGCGAGCGCCGGGACGAGCTCGCGCCTTATCTCGGGCGCGCTTTCGACGCGCTCGACACACGGCGTGCGGCCGCCACCCATGACGCCGTTTCGCCCGGTCCCTCGACCCGCGAGCCCGCCCCGGCGCTCGCCGTGGCCTGACGGGAGGCCATCATGCGTAAGCCGCACATCACTCCCCGCACCTTGCGGATCGGCGTCAGGATCGGCGCCGGAGCGCTCTTGACGTTGGCTGGCATCGCAGCCCTGGGCCTGGGTCTCCGGCCCGCCCCTGCAGCGGCACCACCCCCCGCGCCCGCACCCGCTGTGGCGACCGACGTGACCCGTATCATGCCCGCCCCGCTCATGATCGCTCTGCTGATTGACGCGTCTGGAAGCATGGCTGACTCAGACCCGAGCGGCATGCGTTACGAAGCGGCCAGCCAGTGGGTTTCCGCTGTCGCGGCGGCACGCCCCTACCCGATGAGGAGCGAGGTTCTCCCGATCTACTTCGGGACTTCGTCGGTTCAGGGGGGCACCATCGAGATCGGCCAGGATGCCGGCCACGCCGTGGGATTCGGGTCTTACCTCGGCGACACCAACTTCGAAGCGGCCGTACGTAGCGCCATCCCACACGTGCGCACGTTCCGCAGTACTGGCACAGGACTCTCGGGTCGTGCAGTGGTGGCGATTCTGACCGACGGGACTCCTGACCTGCCGGGGTCGTCGGCCTCGTCTCTCTGGCCGGGAATCGAGAGCGCAGTCGCAGACATGAAGGCGGTCGGCGGTGAGGTGTACCTGCTTGGATTCTCCGAGGATTCGCAGGAGTGGAGGCAGGCCGCCGACCGCTGGCGCACGATCCTCGGGGAGGATCATGTGCTTCTGGCCAGCGATGCCTCAGGCCTGAATGGTCTCTACGCCGAACTTGCCAAGACGGCCCTTGACCTGGGCGTTGTCACCGGCAGCGAGATCTTGCCGGGGGAGGGCGCTGTTGTCGAGGCCGGCCCATACACGGAGCAGTTGGTCGCGCAGGTCACTGCGGTCGAGGCGGGGGCGACGTTCTCCGCACGCTCGAGTGCTGAGTCGTCGTCGACCCCCATGACGCTCTCGTGCGCTGGTGAGCAGGTCACCATGCGCTACCCTGCGGACCGCGATACTGCACTCGAGATCACCAATACGGGAGACAGCCCGCTCATGGTGGCGTTGTCCCCCCAGACCGTTGTGCTGACACCGTCATCCCCGCTTGTTCCCTGTGTCGGGGCCCCTATCGAGGGCATCCTCGTCGACCTGCGCGATGGGCGCGGTGGCGCGATCAGCTCCGTCGCGTCCGACCCGCTCTCCGTGAAGGCGACACTCACGTGGTCGGGGGAAACCGGCGCGGCGCAGACTATCCCGTTGCAGATCAGGCCGCTCACAGAAGGCCGCTACGAGGCGCGGGCTGCCGACGCTCTCTGGCCCGAGGGGCAGGTCCGCATGACCGTGCTCACGCGTTCTGTCTCCGGCATCGTGGGCCGTGCCGACTACTCGATCGAACCCACGACGGCCCCCTGGCCGAGCCTGGGGCGGCCGGGTGACCTTTACGCCCTTAAGGACGCCAACAGCGTCGAGATCGCTGTCGCCCTCGCTTCGCCGAAGGCCAGCGCAAGCAGCACGGGCGTAGCACCGTCGGTCTCCGCAGAGGTCCTTCGACCCGACGGATCCACCTCGGCGGCCATGTGGCTGACGCCCGATAGCCACGGCGAGTTCACCGGCACGCTTCCCGGCGCCGACAAGGACGCGATCGTGCGCCTGACCATCGTCGGCAACGACGGCGCCGTGCTCTCCGCGCGTGACCTGCCGATGCGGCTGCGCAAGACGCCGTGGCAGACGTTCCTCAGTGAGAGCCTGCGCTACGGCACTGTCGCAGCGCTCGCGATTCTGGTGCTGTGCACCGCAATCGCGGTCTGGTTGCTGGTGAAACCACCGCTTGCTGGTTCGCTCGTCGTGAAGGGCGGGCCTCGTCCTCAGCGCTTCAACGTCGGCGGTCAGCGCCTTGCCCGCATCACCGTCGAAGGCTCGTCGCGCACGGAGCCCTGGCTGGTGCTTCCGGCCACGCGGGCGTCCGTGCGCGTACTCAAGTTCGGCCTGATCCCGTCGTCAGCGCTCCTTCGCCGCGGGATCGACCATCCGTTCCGGGGCCGCTCCTTGCGGCTTACCTAAGGAGGCACTGACATGCAGATGAACGTAGTCGCAATCGCGGTGGGTGGCATCGGTGAAGGCATCATCGTTCACCAGAAGCAGGCGGAGCAGATGGACGCGTTCGCCGCGGCTACCATCGCGGGCATCACGCCCGGCACTGAGAAGCTCCTGGTCAGCTCGCCGCTGGCCGAGCGCCACTACGCCGATCCCATGAACGAGGTGTCGGTGAACACGGCGGCAGGGTCGCCCGAGTTCACGCCACTCGGCACCGACATCCAGACCGTTCTGGACAGCATCCGCCGCGGTGACTGCACCGCCGTGCTCCGGTACTGGTTTACCAGTGACGTCGCGGATGCGCTCCCCGAGCGCGTAAACGAGGTTCTCATGGGCACCGGCAAGCAGGCCGTGCTCGCCAAGACCGCTGCGGACCTCGAAGCGACGCGCATCATCGGGGAGATTCGGAAGGCCATCCGTCGCGCTCGCAGCGCCGCCAGCCATACCGTGGTCGCCGTGATGTTCGGCGCCGGCAGCGGCGGCACGGGCACGGGCGCCGGCCTCGAGGTGCTCCGGGCAGTACGCATCATCGCCGACAACCTCAAGGAAATCACCGTGGTGCTCATCCCGGTACTCGGGGCTCGTGGCTGTGAGCTGCTGCAGGACTCTCAGATCGAGGTGAACGCACTCTACGCGCGCACCGCAGGCGTCTACTTCGCGACGTGCGCTGCGCAGGCCGGGCCGCATGCGGTCCCATACTCCCTCAGCGATAACGTGGTGGTGACCGCTCAGACCCTCGCGGATATTGTCTGGGTCGTCGAGGGCGATGTGGGGGACTCGGGGGCGCCCAAGCGCACGCCGATGTATGGGCTCGCCAAGGCGGCACAGGGAATCCTGGAGGCGGTCAACAGCGAGGCTGGAGCGCTTGGCGGTGCTTTCGCGAACTGGCGCCAGATCGCAGGCCAGGCGGAACCCTCGTCACGCATCGGATCGGCGGGAGCGTCCAGCATCCGCGTCGACGGCCTTCACCTGCACTCTCAGGCGACGCTGCTCCGCTGCGTCGAGTTCTACGACCGCATGCTCGCTCGCCCTGCGGGGGCCGTCAATGCGGGGCTCAACGAGGCTTCGCAACTGCTGGCCGGGTTCCCTGCGGCAACCCTCGTGCGCGCCCACGCCGCCGGGGAGCAGATAGCCTGGCAGCCGCCTGACGGCAGCGGCGTTCGGACGATGGCGGGACTGGCCGAACACCTGACAGAGCATGACGGAGGGGCCGGGCCGTTCCCGTGCTCTCCGAACCACGATGTGAAGCACCTGCCCGACGAGGTCAACACGGCGCGCATCAGCAACCTTGCGCTCGTCAGCAACAAGACCGTCGTGACCAACTCAGACGCGATCACGGCGGAGTACATGGGCGACGCCCGCGTCCAGCGCGGTCGCGAGGATGCCTGGACGGTGGCGGGATGGTTGGCGGCAGAACGCTCGCGTGTAGCGGCGGAGTTCGACGCTCTGATCGAGTCTCACATGCTTCAGGGCAGTATCGATCCGAACACGGGGCGTGCCCGCACTATCGGGCAGACGGAGGGCCAGCTCAGGGACATGTACGACCTGCTGGCGACGCTGTTCGACCGCATCACCGCCTTCCGTTCTGCCGCCCAGAGGCACCTCGACGCAGCTTCGCCGCTCATCGAGCGCCGCGCTTCAGCGCACGAAGCGTCGCGCAGCGAACTGCTTGATTCCCCCAAGTCGGGGAGCTTGCAGCGGCAGCATCTGCAGGTGGCCCAAGACGACCTCGACGTGCGTGTCTGGCAGGCCGAGATGAAGGCGTGGATCGACATCGCGTCTGACTGGCGTGATTGCGTGAAGTCGTGGCTGGACGAAGTCGGCGAGGGTGCTGGGGGCTGGTGCAGCTACCTCCAGATGCTCCGCGAAGACGTGCGCGCACAAAGCGACAACCTCTTGGCCAACCGTCGCGCGCTTGCGTGCGCCTCCAACCATATCTACGTGCCGCAAATCGGGGAGGCTGGCGAGGACGCTTTGCACCAGGAGCTGTCCCACAACCCCGGCTATCTCGACCAGCTGTTCAACAACCTGAGACTGGTGTGGAGCCTCGACAAGGAGCGCAGGCCGAGGCTCATGCTCGAGGGCCTCGAACCCGCCCCGTCTCGCGAGCGCGAGTCGGTCGTGCAGCACCTGCGCGAACTGGGTTCGTCGACGCTTTCGGAGTACAAGGTCACCAACCATGTCCCTGCGGACGTGATCCACTACGTCGGACGGGTTCTGAAGCGCTCCTACCAGAGCTTGTCGGTGTGGGATGGACTGGCCTTCGACTACAACCACATAGAGATACCCGCGGCCGACCGCGAGTCCCGCACTCCGCACATCGGCCAGTGGACGAACGGCGTGATCGACGACTTCCTGCGTGGTTCCGCTCCCGAACTGGTACTTACCGGCACGGGCGCAGGCGATGCGTACCTCGAGAAGGTGGTATGGGGCCCGATGGCGCTCACGGGGATCCACCCTAGCGCCGCGAAGATCGCCGCGGCAGCGCGCAGCGTGCTCGGCGACGGGGCGTTCGCCGTGGTGGACACGCCCGCCAGTACCACGGTGCTGCGCGCCTTCCAGTGCGCTCTCAGGATCAAGTACGACCGCATCGCACTCTACGAGCCCATGGTAGCCGCTCTCAAAGCCGTTCCCGCAGCCGAACTGGGCCTGTACGCACCGGAGATGGCAGTCCGGCGCTCCGAGACGCTGCGGCGAGTACTGGAGGATGCTGGTATCAAGAGGGAGCCGTGGACGTTCGGTCCCGCCGCGATGACGCTGACAGCCGACTCGGACGGTACCGACGGTAGCCTGCGCCGCGCCTCTCTGGGCCGGGCGCTCGACCTGTTCGACCCCCTGCCCGGACGGGTTGCGGATGCCGATCACATCGGCATCGTCGTCGACAACCGCAAGACCATCGATCTCGGCCCGGGTGAGCCGCTCGCCATCATCGAAGCGCTGCGCAGCAAGGCGAACGCGAAGGCGGTCGCGGAACTCGACGCTCGCATCGAGGACTACATCGCGGACTTCCGCCGGGAAGACGGTGTACTCGATCCTGCACTCGCCGAGCAGTTGGCCGATATCGCAGCGGACTGGGCGCACGACAACACCACCGGGACCGAGGACGAGCAGGACGTCCACCTGCTCATGATCGCTGAGCTCCTGGACCTTTCGGAGGCGTTCGCCAAGAAGTCCGGCCGCGGTGACGGCGCGCCGCCCTCCTCCGGCCGTCAGCGTGGGGGCCGGCGCTCCGCGCACATCACCCGCGCCGCCTCGCGCGAGATGGTTACCACCCCGGTCGCCATCAGCTCCCAGGCGGAGGCCGCCCCGCGGCCGGTCTCCTGGGCCGGCACAGAGTCCGACGTCTCTGCGGCCATTTAGCCAGACAGTCCCACACCCCTGCGATCTGCACGAAGGGAGGATGAGCCCCATGAAGTGCCCGAACTGCGGAAGCACCCACACCGTGCGAATCGGTGTCACGGTCGACGAGTCAAGCACTCCGGCGTACGAGTGCCAGGACTGCGGCCACAGGTTCAGCAAGTAGCTTTCACACACCCGCGGGGCGCCCGGCATCGGGCCGGGTGCCCCATACCAGAAGGAGGCACGTGAGATGGGCGGAACGGCGAGTCAGGACGCAGCGGCGCAACGCATCAAGGAAGCGATCGAGCGCCGCAAGCTTGAGGAGCGCAGCCGTCACGCGGCCGAGGCAGGCCGCAAGGCAGAGATGAAGGACTACGTGAAGTCGATCTTCAAGAAGTAGGCACTCCCGCGCGTGCCTGTCGCACGAGCGTCGGTGGGGCGTCGAGGAAGGCACGCCCCACCGACGGCGGGAGGTGCGTACCGGACGGCGGCCGCGAGTTCTCCGGCCCCGTCTTCGTACCCGAGGAAGGACACGCACGATGGAAGAGACCCCGGAGAGACTGGACCGAGTGTCGCGACTGGAAGAGCTCGGTCCGGAGGTCGAGGCCCTGTTCGCCAAGGGTCTGGCGCAGGTGCCCTTGGTCATATGCGACCGCGTAGACTCGGTGGTCCGCTACCTTCGCGCCGGGCGTAACGTCGCCCTCGTAGGGCGCAGCGGGTCCGGGAAGCGGTCGATCGCCTACTCTCTGCGCAGATCAGATGTCTGGGGTGAGGACCCGCAGCTGACTCTTGCGCTTCCAGAGGGCGGGGCGCACGCGAACTCCTGGCCGGTGTATCGAACCGGAGTACGTCACTGGATGGATGGCGCGCTCTACGTGGGGAACCTGGAGCAGAAGGTGACTCTCGTGTGCCGGCGCGTGAAGCGCGACAGCATCGTACTCTTCGAGTCGATTCACCAGGCCATCGGTGCCTGGCAGGGCAGGAACAAGTCGCTCGACCTCGTGGACCTTCTGGTCGACGTCGCAGATCACCCCCTGATTCACATGGTTGTCACGACGACCCCCGAAGGCTGGGTCCGCCTCAAGGAGTCGAAGCCTGACTTCGCAGACAGATTCGTCGTCGTCGAGGTTGCCCCGTTGGACGACATCGAGTCGAGGATGGTGACCACCTTCGGTCTCTCTGACGGAGACTACGCCGGCGACGCGATTGATGAGGCCTTTCGGCTCGCTCGCAGGCATTTCGACACCGAGGCACCCCTTGGGCCTGTGATGCGCCTCCTGCGCGGAGCGCACGCCTCGGCGTCGGGGCAAGTCGAGAGAGAGGGCGTCCGCAAGACATGCGCAGCAGAACTCGGGATCGACCGCCGCTGGATCGGGGCCGATTGCGTCCCATCGAGCCAAGAGATTCTCAGTCAGATCGAAGCAGCAGTCGTGGGACAGAGCGTTGCCTGTGCGGCCGTCGCAGACGATCTCGTCGCGATGGCTCTGGGGCTGTCGGCACCGGGACGACCGCTGTCGTACGTGCTCGCCGGGACTCCGGGTGTGGGGAAGACGACGCTCGCATGCGCCGTACAGGAGGTGCTGGCGGGCCAGGGGGTTCATCCGTGGAGAATCGACTGTAGCGAGTACTCCACGCCCTTCG
Organism: Coriobacteriia bacterium; assembly: GCA_049657775.1. Lineage (GTDB taxonomy): Bacteria > Actinomycetota > Coriobacteriia > Anaerosomatales > Anaerosomataceae > JBASNZ01. The sequence goes on from JBASNZ010000094.1 coordinate 7,232, forward strand.
ACGTACAGCGCTTACTATCCCAGGGAGCGGACTCGCTTATCACCGGACTGATGCGTCGGCCTGGCACGGTTGTGCTGCTCGACGAAGTTGACCGGTTGCACCCGAGCGGGAGGGATCTCCTGTACCAGGTGCTCGAAGGGCGCCTCACGTCGATGCAGGGCGAGACCGTGTCCTGCGCCAACGCGGTGATCTTCATGACCACGAACATTGGGTCCGCACCGTGGCTTCGGTCGAGTCTGGACTCGGCCGCCGCCGATCGAGCGCAAGCGATGACGCGCCAGCATTGTGTTGAGATGCTTGGGCCGGCAATCGCATCACGCGTCGGCAGAATCCTCGTCTTCCCCCCTCTTGATGAGTCGGAAGCCGCAGTCATCACTCGCGTCGAGCTGGGCAAGGCGGCGAAGTTGCCGGGCCTCGTGGACCGTGGTGTTGAGCTGGATGTCTCTGACGGTCTCGTGACCGCGCTGGCGAGGGTGGGGCGCAGCGCAACGAACGGAGTCCGGGGACTGCAGAAGATGGTCCACGAGGTTGTGGTGATTCCCGTCGCCCGATACCTCCATGAGCACCCGGATGCAAGCGGGCACCTGCGGCTGGACGCCATCGAGGTTGGGGGTGCACTTGAGGGCGTGCGGGTTAGACAGTGCAGTGTGACGGCAGGTTCGCTCGCGTCGGCGGCGCCTGCGTCGCGCAGTCCCCTGCTCGATGCGCGCACGCCGACCCCCGAGTCGTCTCGGTGGAACTAGCCTCGATCTTTCACGAAGGTCTTGCAGCCCGTCCCAAAGTCCCGAAACCGGCGCCCTCTCACCATATCGCATGAGCCCGGGGACCGCTGACGCCGTGCAGGAGCACCCGCGAACGTCCGAGGG
>JBASNZ010000095.1:0-10154 GCA_049657775.1 Coriobacteriia bacterium
CGACATCTACGGCGATCCGAACAACCCGAGCAGCAGAGGTGGCCTGTGCGCCAAGGGCGCCGGCTCCTACCAGCTGGTCAACAACGTACGGCGCCTCGGTGTGCCGGAGCACCTGGCCTACGTGGACGGTTTCGATTTCACCGGTAGCACCGGCGGCGACGCGTCTGGCGTGGCCTGGAAGCGCATCGGTGACGGTGCATGGGCGCCCATGGGCATCACCCAGGCATGGAACGAAGTCGCCGCGAAGCTCGTTGAGCTCCGGAACCCGTACGCCGGCAATGGCGCAAACGCCAAGGCCGTGCAGTTCCTCGGCTGCTCACACATGAACAACGAGCAGAACTACCTGTACCGCAAGATCATCGCAAACTTCGGTACGAGCCAGGTCGAGCACCAGGCCCGTATATGACACTCGTCCACCGTGGCCGGTCTTGGCCGCACATTCGGACGAGGCTCCATGACGAACAACTGGGTGGACATCGACAACGCGTCGCTCGTGTACGTACAGGGCGCGAACCCGTCGGAGAACCATCCCGCGTGCATGGGGCATGTCAACGCAGCACGGTTCGGTGACAAGACTGTCCCGGGCTATCCCACCAAGAAGGGCGCGAATCTGATCGTCGTCGATCCTCGTATCACGAGGACCGCACGCCAGATAGATCCCTCCAAGGGTGACAAGTACATCCGAATCCGTCCGGGAACGGACATCGCATTCATCAACAGCGTCCTGAACCAGATTTTCGCGCGGATGTACGAAGCACGGGCGAATCCGTTGGACGCCGACTACGCCACCGCAGTCAACTTCTTCGCGTGGCACAACAGCACGGCGCCGAAGTCGACTGCGAGTCGCGCGTTCATCGCGGACAATGGCACCACCCAGACCCGTGCTGGTTGGCCCAAGTACTGCGACTCTCGCAACCTGGTCGACGCCTCTGGCACCGACTACCAGCGTGAGACCTGGATGTACGACGCAACCGGCAGTATCTCCAACATGCCCAAGCTCGCGGCCACTGTTGAGGATCTCGACTGCGTGTTCCAGAAGCTCAAGTTGCACGTATCCAAGTATCCGTCGACCGTCGCCGCGAACATCTGCGGTTGCACGACTGCGGATATCGACTATGTGGCCGACAAGTTCATCAAGCACAGCCGCTTCGCCAGTGCGGACTTCGGCGTCTACGGCGACGGCAGTGGCAGCAACCTCGCTGATCCGGGATACCGTGCCACCACGATCCTGTACGCGATGGGCATCACGCAGCACACGTGCGGCAGCCAGAACATCCGCGACTACGGTGTCATCCAGACCCTCATGGGCAACATGGGTCGCGCCGGCGGCGGCATCAACGCCTTGCGTGGTATCCACAACGTTCAGGGTTCGACGGACATGGCGAACCTCTACGACGGGATTCCGGGCTACTCCGCGAACCCGACTGGAACGTATGCGGACTACGTCAACGGCCTCTTCGGTAACCGCGTCGTCAACGGCACTTCGCCAGTGACATCCGGTGCCAAGAATCCGTATGTTCCCGGCGACCTGGGCCTCCAGCAGCGTGGTTTCTACAACATGACGCGTGAATGGTTCGGCAAGCGTGGAGACGACGCGTCCGGTCAGGCCAACGTTGACGCGATGTACGACCTGTGGCCCAAGGGCAACGGCGTCCAGCACATCATGGCGTTCCGCAGGATGCTCGCCACCGAGCCGGACGCAACTCGCATCAAGGCACTGGTCAACTGGGGCCAGAACCCCGCGATCACCGAGCCGAACCAGGGCAAGATCCGTCAGGCGATGTACGACCTGGACCTTCTGGTCTGCGTCGACATGTTCGCCAACGAGAGTGCTCAGGTTCATCGCAAGGACGGCGCCCCGACGTACCTCTTCCCGGCGTGTTCTCACGTGGAGGAAGGCGGCAGCGTTACGAGCTCCGGTCGCTGGATCCAGTGGCGCGATCGTGCCGCTGCACCCAAGGGCTACAGCAAGGCCGACCTCGAGCTACTGCTCATGTTCGCCAAGGCGCTCAACGGTGCGGGTGCGTTCACCCACATCAAGAGCAAGTGGGCGACGATGACCGGTGCTCCGGCCCTGTACGCCGACGGAGCCGGCGCCGATCCGTACACCGTTCTGTACCAGAAGTACGGGTGGGACGGCGTCTCTGATTTCGAGAGCCTCTCCGGCGACGACGCCGAGGGTAATACCCTGTACGGAAGCGAGTACGTCGCGGAGGAGGTCTTCAAGGAGATCTGCAGCCCGCTCAACGCCACCGGTACGAGCCATCAGGGTACGATGTGGATCTACTCGGGCAATGGTACTCAGAGTGCGTACTGCACGACCAAGCCGAACGACTTCCCCGCCATGACCGTTGATGGTTCGGGGGTCTTCTGGCCCACGGCGAACCGTGCAAGGTCGCGACTCGGCCACGCCAAGTACGCCGGTATCGCGCGGCAGTACTCGCGCTATGGCTGGGCATGGCTGCTCAACCGTCGCATCTTCTACAACAACAGCGAGCTCGACGGAGACGTAGGCGATGTGTTCGTGGCGCCGGGGTACATGTCCCGACTGTTCACGATCAACACGAATACGATGGCTGACTACTCCACGCTGTATCGCAAGTTCAACACGCTGGCTGACAAGCCGGACGCAGGTATCGGTGGCGTTCATGTGTTACCGGGTCGCTTCCCGGCTCACACCGAGCCGTACGAGTCGCCTCGCCCCGATCTGGTGGCGACGTGGGGTCGTAACACCTCTGGTGGTACGAGCTTGAACCTCTATCCGGGAGACCAAGCGCTCGGCGTATACACGCCGGACACGCGTGTCGCTGGACAAGAGAACAAGTTCGACCTGGTGCTGACCACCATCCGGTGCGTTGAGCACTTCCAGGGTGGGCCTACCACGCGTAACAACCCGTGGAACCACGAGCTGGAACCGGAGCCGTGGGTCGAGATCAACTCGGTTGATGCGATCAAGTACGGTATCGCGGACGGCGACTACGTCAACGTCATCACGGCTCGTGGTGACAGCACCGAATCGCAGATGGCTCTTAACAAGGTCGATGCCGATGCCGCTGATTTCGCGAAGGGCTTCAAGGCCCGCGTGGGTGTTGGCACTTCCAACAGTCAGCGCGTTGCTCCTGGTGTCGTCGCGATTCCGTGGCACTGGGGTGAGCGTGGCCTGTCCAAGGGCTCGCGTGCAAACGACCTGTGCATCGATGCATGGGATGCGAACACCACGATCCCAGAGTCAAAAGCCTGTCTGTGCCGTATCCGAAAAGTCGGAATATAGAGGAGGTGGTGAGCAATGGCTGTAATGGCGATTCTTCAGGACGTCGACAAGTGCATGCGGTGTAACGGCTGCGTTGTCAGCTGCAAACGTACGTGGAAGATGAAGGCCCTGAACCCCGGCATTCACAAGACTGCCCCGGATCAGAGAGTCATCATCAAGTCTCTCAAGCGCGTCGACATGGGTCCGTTCATGCGGTACAGCTGCTGGCACTGCGTTAATCCGCCGTGTGCTGCACACTGCCCCTTCAAGGCCATCAAGAAGATGCCCAACGGCGCAGTCTGGGTCGACCACTCGCTGTGCAACCCCGGCGGCACTAATTCCGTCGGCGTGAAGTGCACGTACCAGTGCACGATCGACTGCAGTCGCGGTGGGTATCCCAAGGTCGGTGCGGGTAGTGATCTGTACTCTGGATCAAGGTCCAACAAGTGCACGCTGTGCTACGGTCGCGCAGGTGCCGGCGAGGATCTCGTCGCAAGCATGGGAACCCCGCTCCCGACGAAGGCCACCGACGCCGAAGTCGTGGCGGTGCCGCAGAAGGCGCACCAGCCTTCATGCGTGTTCACCTGCCCGGCCAAGGCCATGAACTGGGACACGGTCACCAACATCCGTGCCTACATCAACGACGCTGCCAACGGTTTCATCTCCGCATACGGCGACGGAAGTATGTACTGGGCGAGCCGGAAGTTCCTGCTCATAGCTCCAAAGGCTGATCCGTTCGTGGAGGATCACCTGACGCCTCTCGTTTCGAATCTGGTCTCCGGGCCTTTCGCAAAGGCGGCCCTTGTGCCTACACTGCTCGCAGGTGGGCTGATGGCGGTTATCGCTCGCCGTCAGCATCTGGCCAACGAGACCATGGGGGAGGTGTGATGGCTGTGAGGCGAGTTTCACTTCTGGTAGTGATCGCCGCGGTTGCCGCGATCGTCCTCCTCACGCCAGGCATGGCGTTCGCAAACTATGCGATTCACGGTTCGTACACGATGGACACCGACGCGTGCGCCGGTTGCCACCGTGCACACACGGCTGCCAGCCCGATCCAGTGGACCGACACGACCGGTGACAACACCGACACCGGCAGCGCCCTGCTCCTGGGCACTGCGGCGTCGATCGATGAGTTCTGCAACACGTGCCACGGTTCCGGCTCCGCCGGCGCCGATACCAACGTCGTCGACGGCATCTTCGAAGCCGACGACGGTGATGACACTGGTGCGGACCGCGTTCTCAACGCCGCTGGCGAGAAGCTCAACGGTGGCGGTTTCAACATCGATCCCGCTTCCGGGAGCGACATCTTCTGGACGCAGCACGCACCCGACGGTTCAACGTGGACCGCATGGGGCGGCGGCACGACCGGCGCTGATGGCATCATCAGCATCGGCGGTCAGGAGAACGTGGCAGTCAGCTGTAGCGTATGCCACGACGTGCACGGTTCGGCGAACTACCGCCTGCTGAAGCACACGGTCAACGGTCAGGTTGTCGGTCGTTATGACGACATGGGCGATCCGGCCAACCCCGCGCCTGTACCGTGGGTCATCTCGGCGGAGATCGGCTACCCCACGGGTGGCTGGCTGCTTCACGAGCCCGGTGCCGCTCAGCTGGTCGGTTACCAGCCGGACTACACCACGCCGCGGTATGCCAAGGCACCCGGCGCGGATGCCACCAAGGGTATCAGCGCATGGTGCTCCGCCTGTCACCGTCAGTACATGACGACGTCAGGCACGGTGGAGGCTCCCGGTACTGGCGTGTACGATGCCGCTGACGGCTTCGGTCTTGCGGTTCGCCATCGTCACGCGATCAACGTGCCGCTGCAGAACTTCGCGGACAAGCTCCATCCGGGTAGTGGGCTGCTGGTTTCTCAGGCTGCCAACCCGCTGCCGCTTGCGCACGACAGTGCGGCCGACTGGACGGCGGACGCTGGTATCGCGACCAACGACTCGACCGACTGGATCGATTGCCTCACCTGCCACGTGGCTCACGGCGCTTCGACGCTGATGACCGGCTATGCGGCTGTTGAGAACAACCTCGATCCCATGCCCGGCACCGGCTACGAGGACATCAACGGCGACGGTGTGCCCGACGAGGGTGCCGGCGGTGTGGCGCCTGCGTACAGCAACGCGTTGCTGCGTCTCAACAACCGTGCTGTGTGCGAGGTGTGTCACAACAAGTAGTGCGAACGACTGCTGAACATAGCGTCCGACGCGAAGGGAAGGGCCGGGCTGGTACCGGCCCTTCCTTGTCGTTGGCCACCATTGCGGCGGCAATCGTGTTGATTCTCGCGCTGGCGACGCAGTTCGCTTTCGGGACCGACGCTCGCCGGTCGTTCTCGCCCGAACTGATCGGCGTGGTGAGCGGCGTGTTTGCCGCAGTCGGGATCGCCGCGGTGGCGGGCTCACCCCGGGGGCTCCGGGTGCGGTCACCCATGGACGTGGTGATCCCGCTCGTACTGGGCGCGTTGGCGTTTGTAGCTGCTCCTGCGCTCGTGATGTTCCATCGCTACTCCGATGCTCCTCAGGGCAGCGAGGTTCTCTTCCTCACAACCGCCGCCTGGGGCGCGATTCTCGCGCTTCTTGGCACCAGAGTGTGGAAGCGCCTGCCGCTGTCCGTGGCTTCCGCCGTGCTGGGGCTTGCGGGCGCGGCCGGCGTTGTTGCCAACTGGGAGCGTCCCAGCTCGTTCTCTCTTTTCATCAGGTATCAAGCCGAAGAAACCTGGATGCTCGCCGCTGGCGTGGTCTGGGCCCTCGTATGGGTGTGGCTCGCACGTGACTCCGATAACGAAGACTCCGTCCGTTCCGTGGTTGCAGCCGCTGCGGGGGCTCTTGTGGGAGCCGCCGTGTTAGCCCTTGGCCGCGGCGTGGGGATCTCGGATCTTGCGACTGCCGCGTCGTCGACGGGCATGTGGATGTACGGTATCTCGACCGCAGTCGTGGTCGCCGCTGCGGTGACGCTCGTGCGATCGGTCGGCCCGGTGCCGCTGGCCGGCACGTACTTCATGCCCGCCGCGGCACTGACGATGATCACGCTCATCGAGCAGGCGACCACGCCGCTCGGCCCGCAGCCGATACTCCTTGGCCCTGCAGTGGCCGGCGCGGTCACCGCGTTCGCGGCGTGCGTGATGCTGTGGACCGATCGGTCCGATAGCGGCCTCCGAACGTCGGCACCGTCACAGGCGACCGATAGAGGAGAGGTTTCGGTGTCCCGTGCGGGCATACGGGAGCGCTTGCCGCTTCTTGTATCGGCGATCGCCGTGGTGGCGGGCGTGGCAGGGCTGGTCCTGCCCGCGCTGGAAGCACACGTCACCGGGTTGCGGCCCGATGGGCAGCAGATCGAGCTCTCCTACGTCATGCGTGGATATGAGGTCGTCGGTCCCTGGGTGGCCGTGGGTCTTGCGGCCCTCGTGCTGACGTTGGTCCTGCGCGGCTTGAGGGTACGGTCCGGCGCTGTCGGCGCGCTGCTCGCGGCCGGAATCGCGTGGCCGTTCGTGTGGGCGACGCCGCTGCACACGCTTACCCGATTCGTCCCTCCCGAGATCCAGGTGGACTTCGGCAGTGAATTCGCTTCGATCTCGTTCACGACCCTGACTATCCCCGCGACGCTCGTTGCTCTGGCTGGTGCCGGCATCGGCCTCGCGCTACTGTTGGTGGGTCAGCGTCGACCCGTCACATCCGGAACCGACTCGAGAGGTGACATCTCGTGAAGCGACTCCTCAACGTCATGCTCGTCCTCGCGCTACTGTTCTCGACCGCTGTTGCAGGGGGCTGCGCCAAGCGTAAGGTGACTGTCAGGTCGGGAGAGATCGTCCTGTGCACGGCGGGCGAGGTCGTCGAGGACAACACGAAGGAGATCGAGGTCTCGGTCGACGATGTCGCGAAGTACTCGGTCACCACAAAGCTGATCACGTGTGATGTCCACGGTGGGCTCGAGTCGCTGTATGCGGCGGCGCAGAAGGCGATCGCCGACGGCGACCTTGATGCCGCGCAGGCCAAGCTCCAGTCCATTGTCGACCAGAACCCCAACTACAAGAAGGCCGGGAGCCAGCTTGCGGACATCCAGGCCGGCAAGACGCCTACGCCAGACGACGATACCGGAAGCACCGTACCGACTCAGACCGCGGAGCCTGGCGACGGCGGCGAGATCACCGGGCCGATCGCGAGCCTTATCAAGTACGTTCCTGACGTGCTGGACGGATACTCGGCACAAGAGATCACTGCCGACCCCACGCTTATCACCCGCAACTACATTCCTACGTCGGGCAACGCCGACCTGCTCGTGATCAGCGCCGAGCAGGTTGTAGACGCGGCCATGGCCTCGGCCACGATCGCCTCGATCAAGACCGCATACCCCGATTCGGGTGCCACCGTGGATATCGGCTCGAGCAAGGGCTATTTCGGGACCACGAGCGAGTTCGCGCTCGTGGTCTTCTCACAGGGCGCGGTCGTTGTGAGCATCGAGATGCATGTTGCAAAGGGGAAGGCCGTCGATCTGAAGAGCGCGCTCGTGAAGGTCGCAACTGCGATCGCGAAGTAGCGTCGTGTACCTCACTCCCCAGGGTAAGAAGCAGTTCCAGGTCGGCGCTGTCATCGTCGGGCTGCTCGCCGTCGCGGTAGCTGCGCTGCTGTTCATGCCGCCGCTCGAGCCGCCGGTGCCCGTCTCGGGGCAGGTTGCGGCGGCGCTGGGCGGGCGTCCCGCCTATGCGTTCTCGTTTCCCGAGACACCCACGCCCGCACTCGAGCGCCCGGTGAGTGTGCTGGTCTCAGGAGATAGCGTTTACGTCGTGGATTCAACAGCCGGCCTGGTGCGCGTCTTTGACGAGCGTGGACAGGAGCGGAGCGCGATCGGCAGCGGCACGCTTGAGGTGCCCGTCTACATCGCCCGGGACGCGGTCCGTGGGCTCGTCTACGTTACGGATCGCCAGAAGCGCGCGGTCTTCGCCTTCACAGATGACGGTTCACCCGCGGGTGTCCTCGCGCCGCGCGCCGTGGGGGCCACGGGGAGTACCGAGCCCACCTCGTGGGCGCCGCTGGGGATCGACGTGGCCGATGACGGACTCATCTACGTTACCGACGTCTTGCAGCGCCATCGGGTGCTCGTCCTTGAGTTCGACGGCACCATCGTCCGCGAGATCGGCGGCGAGCGTGCGGCGCAGGCGGGGAGCGGCGTCTCGGTCGTCCTGGAGTATCCCAACGCCGTGGACGTGTTTGACGATGAGGTCTGGGTCTCCGACAGCAACAACCGTCGGGTCGTGGTTTTTGGACTTGACGGACAGTTCAGGCGGGTAGTGCCGATGACCGGCCTCTCCAGGGGGATCGACTCCCTGGCTGCCGCGGACAGCACACGGACGCTTGTGGCGGTCGTCGACACGCTCGCGCAGGACATCGCTGTGCTCGACTCGGCCGGTGTCGTGCTCGGCCGCTTCGGTCAGCCGGGCTCGAGCGGCGGCCGCCTCGCCTTTCCCAACGACATCGCCGTATCGCGAGACGGCAAGAGGATGTACATCGCCGACACCGGGAACCGGCGCATTCAGGCGTGGGACGTGGTTCCTGTGAGTCCCCTGGATGCGGTAACCGGAGGAAACGGCGCGGCAGACGCAAGCGCCCGGATCCCGTACATCGCGGTGGCGCTTCTGGCGATGATCGCCGCGATAGCCGTTGGCGTGGTTGTGGCGTCCAGGTGGAGGCGTGGCGCGGCGCTTGCTACAATGGAACCCTAGCCCGGCCACACCCGCCCGCCTTCCGGCGACCGGCAACGCCCCCAGGGACGAGGTGTTATGAACGTGCAACTCCGCAGAGTCGCTGCGCTCCTGGCGGTCGCGATACTCATCGCCTCCGTGCCGTTCACGGCATCCGCGGCACAGGCAACGACAGTTGTCCCCGCGACCCTGGTCACCACTGGTGTCACATTCGCGGATCTCACGTGTGTCACGTTCCCAAGCGCAAGCGTGGGGTATGCCGCCGCATCCGATGGCACGATCGTCCGGACGACGAACGGCGGAGCCACATGGGCCGACGTCAAGACCGGCGGTGGGCAGGCATTCGTGGGTATCGCGTTCTGGGACGCCGCATCCGGCATCGCGGTCACGTCTGACAGGCAGGTCTGGGGCACCGCCACGGGGACGTCATGGAGCCAGATCAATCCGGACATCACCGCTAACGCCGGAGGCACTCCCCAAATCAAGGTCAACGACGTCGATAGCGTGCCAGGCACGACTGATCGGGCGGCTCTTGCCGCGGGTGATCCGATCACGTTCGATGAGAACTGGTATGGCGAGCAGCTCTGGCTGACCTGGGGCTCGGGAGCCGTGTACTGGGGGAGTCAGCCCGTGTACGAATCCAAGTCCTATCTGTGGGATCCCGAGTACGGCGATACCGCGTGGGTCGGTGAAGGCGAGTTCTTCGACGTCGACTTCGTAGACGGATCGAACGGATGGGCGGTTGGTGCTGATTACTACTCCGTGACGACGACTTCGACCATCGTGCGCACTACGAACGGTGGTCAGAATTGGTCCAAGCAGTGCCTCGGCAGTGGCGCCACTCTGCAGGCGGTCTCGTTCGCAAGCACGCTCGTCGGCGTGACCACCAGCGCAGACGGCCGTGCGTTCTATACCACCGACGGTGGCGCCTCCTGGACGGCGGGCGCCTCTGGCGTGACCGTCTCGCTGAACGGTGTTGTCATGCTCGATGCCCTCAACGGCTACGCTGTGGGCAACGGCGGCACCGTGATCAAGACCACCAATGGCGGCGTCACGTGGGGACCCGAGGTAAGTGGGACCACGCAGGATCTCCTCGCCGTTACTGCCGTGAACTCGACCACGGCGGTCGCCGTCGGTCGTGCTGGCACGGTCGTTCTGCTTGGAGCGACCACCGACACCACGGGTCCCACGATGACGTCGCTC
>JBASNZ010000096.1:0-12930 GCA_049657775.1 Coriobacteriia bacterium
GGGTACGGTCCCGACCGCGCCGTGGTGGTACTGCGCCTGAGCGCCGATGAGCGCCTCGCGACGTGGTCGCGATCGGTGTCGAGCGAGCATCCGGTCTTCGAGCTCACGGTCAACGACGCCCTCGACATCTCCGCCGAGTTCGTGCGCTGGGAGTTCGCGACGGCGCTCGCGGGATTCCTCCTGGGCGTCAACCCGTTCGATGAGCCCAGCGTGGCCGAGGCGAAGCACGCCACATCCGCGATCCTCAAGGGTGATGTAACGGTACCGCCTGCCGTCGCGGACTACGACGGCTCATGGGTCACGTACGCCGGTGAACTCACCACGCCCGCGCCCCTGCCCGCAACCCGCATCGACGCCATCCGTGGTTGGCTGCACACCGCCAGCCAGGGCGACTACCTTGCGATTCTCGTGTACCTGCCGGAGGACGACGCGCTCCTCGCGCCGCTGCACCGGGCCGCGAAGACTATCGCGACCGCAACCGGACTCGCGACCTGTGTCGAGCTTGGCCCCCGTTACCTGCACTCCACCGGTCAGCTCCACAAGGGCGGACCCAACAACGGCGTCTTCTTGCTCGTCACGGTGCGCGACCGCACCGACTTCCCCGTGCAGGGCGAGAAGTTCACGCTTGCGGCGCTTCACCGCGCGCAGGCCGAGGGCGATCTGGTCACGCTTGCCGCGCACGGTCGTCGAGTCATGAGACTGGATCTGCCATCTCTCGCACGCGACACGATCGCCTCGTTCGCCGAGGACCTGGGGCACGCGAGCCGCTAGCACCCTGAACAGACCGGTGCCGGCCCCAGGCGTTCAAGCCCGTGACCGGCACCTTATCTCACTCGAGCTCCCTGGGGGTGGAGCCCGGTGGGATCGCTACTTTGGCTTGGCGAACATCGAGCCGACTTTGTCGAGGCCGTGCTGCTTCTCGTGCCGCTCGCTCGCCGTTCCATGGATCCGCATCCAGATCTCGTCCACGTTCTTGGGAAGCTGTCCGTCAAGCTTGCTCACGACGATGATGGTGAGCAGTCCCAGTGGGAACGTGAACATCACAGGGAACGTGAGGGTTCCGAAGAAGCCGAGGATGCCTTCCTTTCCCACCACACCAAGCTGCTGGAAGATGTTGAGGAAGATGATCGCTATAGAGCTCGTCAGGCCTACCAGCATGCCTGCAGTTGCGCCCTTCTCCGTAGTCCCCTTCCACCAGATGCCCGTGAGCAGCATCGGCACGAAGGCCGAGCCGCCGACGGAGAACGCCCAGGTCACCATCATGGCGATAAGAGCGGGATACGCCTGGTCCAAACCATACTTGGGGATCGCAAGACCGATGAGCAGTGCCAGAGCCGCGAATACAAGCACTGCGATCTTGCCAACCGCGACACGCTTGGCCTCGGTCGCATTCCGGTTGATGTACTTCTCGTACACGTCGTGGCCGATGGCCGACGCCGCTGAGATGAGTAGACCACCGACGGTAGAGAACATCGCGGCGAATGCACCAGCAGACACGACACCCATGAGCCACTGGCCTCCCAGGATCTCACCGAGCATCGGCATGACCTGATCCGGCTTTACCAGCAGACCATGGACCGTAGGCGCCGCCAGCGTCCCTCCGCCCGCCAGGTAGTCCCTGATGAACCCGATACCTGCGAGACCGGCGATCGGGGCGAATATGTAGAACGTTCCGATGAAGATAAGCACCCAGAACGTCGACCGGCGTGCCGCAGAACCCGACGGATTCGTGTAGTAGCGGTTGAGGATGTGTGGCAGCCCTGCCGTGCCGAGCACGAGAGCGAGCACCATAGAGAACTGGTCGAAGGCGTTATAGCGGTGCCCCGGCTCCCCGAAGAGCTGGTCCTTGAGCTCGTGCAGCTTGTTCTTGGACGGTAGCGCGACCGGAATCTTGCCTTCCGCATCGGTGGCGATGAACTCGTCCACTTTGGCGAGTTCCTCGGCAGTCATGATGCTGGCCGCGGCGTCGTACTGCGTCTTGCCCGTCTTGGCGTCTGGTGTGGTGAGTTCGGCAACAGTGAGTTGCTTGGTGTCGACGATCGGCTGTGCCGAGGCATCAGCGAGCGCCTTGGGATAGCTGAAACCACTACCGAACGCGAACACGACAACGAGGAACATCGCTAACCACAGCCACCAGAACTGGAAGACCTGGTTGAGCGTCGTGCCCTTCATGCCGCCGACGGTCACATAGAAGGCGATGATCGCGGAAACCACGACAACGCCGGTGGTATACGGATCCATCCCGAAGAAGCCCTTGCCCACAAGCACTTGCCATGTGGTGCCGGCACCGAACATCTGGGGCGCCATGTAGAAGAGCGACGTCAGCAGAACCGCGACCACCGTGATCAACCGGATACGGTCGCTGCCGAATCGCCCGAATGCGAAGTCGGCGACCGTGTACTCGCCGAAGCGCCGCAGAGCCGAGGCGATGAACAGAACCACGACCATGAAGCCGCCCGCAAAGCCCGCCGCATACCAGACTCCATCAAGTCCGGATGCGTAGACTGCACCCGCCACTCCCAGGAACGACGCGGCCGACAGGTAGTCACCCGAGATGGCGGAGGCATTGGAGAACGACCCTACCTTGCGTCCTGCCAGGTAGAAGTCAGCGGTAGTACGAGTGAAGCGCCGGCTGAAGATCGAGAGCGCGATAGTGAACAGGATCAGGCCGATAACGAGCACGATAGCGATGGTGTTCATTCGGCTCCCGCCTCCTTCGCATTCTCCTTGGCCGTGATCTCATCGGCCATCTCCATGAGCTTCTCATCCAACTTGTCGGCCTGCTTCGAGTACATCCAGGCCATCGTCCACAGGAAGATGTAGTAGAGCAGCGAAACGAACAGGTAGTTGGCGGTGAAGCCGCCCCAGATCGGGACCGCGTACCACCCTTCCCACCACACCGACGCGGCCGGGATGGCGAGCGTCACGGCGAAGAAGATACCGCCGTAGGTGAAGCTGAGCTTGCGTTGTGCGCGAAACACGATGTCAACGCTCTCGATCGTGTCGGTGTGCTCGCCGTGCCGGATACTCGTGGCGCTCGACGCCTGCGTCATATCTCCCATGTGTGCACCTCCATTCGTGGTTCGAAGCCGACTACGTCGGCGGGACTAGTCGACCTTGACCACCATCACGGGGATGGGAGAAGCCTTGACGACCGTTTCGGCAACACTGCCGAGCGCGATCCGCTTAAGACCCGTGCGACCTGTGTCACCGCATACGATGATGTCAGCGCCCCACTCCTGCGCGGTAGCGACGATGCGCTTGGCTACGCCGCCCTTGACCACGTCGACCTCGCAGTTGACGCCATTGCGCTCGCACATCGTCTTGGCGAGAGCGAGCCCCTTGATCGAGGGATGGACACCCTCGTAGACGTCGTCGGTCATGACTTCCTCGGGGTACTCCAGTGCCTCCAAGCCGGTGTCGACGAAGATCGCCCGCAGCGTGGCACCGAACGTCTTGGCCAGGATCACACCGTACTCTGTGGCTGCGACAGCCGGCTCGGAACCATCCGTCGGAACCAGGATCTTGTCGATCTCGTGGCACACCTCTTGGATGTCGCCGAGCTTGAGGTTCTCGGCCGAGCCCTTGATGCAGACCTTCATTCGGTTCACCTCCTCCTCGTGGGACGGCACGCCAACGAACAGCCGTCCGTGAGTCGAAGGTACGCGCGCGCAGGTGCGGGCACGATGAAGTCGCCGCATGTGGCGGGCGAGTGTCGGTAAGGGGCCACAAGTCGGCGGCGAACGGTACGGTGTCCGGTCGCCTGATGGCGCGCGTACCGCTCGCGGCGCGTCGAACTACCGTTCACCGCTCGCCACCGGCGGCGTGCGCTCCGCTAGAGCGTCACGATATGTGCGTCGGGCCGCTCACCGGATGTATCGATGACGCCGACGGTACCTAGAGACGAATCGCGCGGTCGTGTCGCGGACCCCGGGTTCACCAGGAGAACCGGCCCCGTCCTCGTCACGGAGGGCACGTGTGTATGGCCGCTCACCATCACGTCCGCCGACGCGGCCGCCTGGGACTTCAGCAGGTGCGGCAGCTTGTGGGCCACCGCGATGCGAACGCCGTCGACGGTGATCGCGGTGACATCGGGCAGCGTACGTCGCACCTCGCCGAAGTCCATGTTGCCCGCAACAGCGGTGACGGGCGCGATCGTCTCAAGTTCGGCCAAGACGCGCGGCGAGTCGATGTCCCCCGCGTGGATGATGTGCGCAACGTCCTTGAAGGCATCGAACACGCCAGCAGGCACGGCCCCGTGGGTATCCGAGATGACCCCTACGAGCATGCTACAGGCCCAGCGCCCGCTTGAGCGTGGGCACTCTGCGCCGCGACGCGGGGACCTGGGTGGCGTTCTTGTCCTTGAGCGTCAACAGCATGGTGCCGCCGTACATCGGCACGATCTCCTTGACCTGTGAGAGATTGACCACGAAACGCCGATGCACGCGGAAGAACCCCTGCGGCTCCAGCCGGGTTTCGAGCTGGGCCAGCGAGATCGTCGAGAGATAGCGCTCCTCGTTGGTGTAGATGTAGGAGTAGTCGTCCTTGGCCATGATGTAGAAGATCTCGCCCACCTGGAGAAGCAGCTTGCGGCCGCCCTTCTCCACCGGGATGCGCTCCACTCTGACCGGTGTCTCCTCGGACGGCTGCAGCCGCTCGATGGCGGTCCGCAAGCGGTCCACCTCGACAGGCTTGACGAGATAGTCGGTAGCGGCGACTTCGAAGGCCTTCACCGCGTACTCGCTGTGCGCGGTCACGAACACGATCGAGGGTTGACGCTCGAGTGTGCCCAGGACCTCGGCAAGCTGCATGCCGGACAGCCCTGGCATGTCCACGTCGAGGAAGACCACGTCGTAAGGGATAGCCTTGATCAACTGAAGCGCCTCAGCGGTGTTGGAGGCCTCGCCGACGACCTCGACGCCCCCCGCTTCTTCGAGGAGGTAGCGAAGTTCCGAGCGCGCGGGCGCCTCGTCGTCTACGACCAGAGCTTTAAGCATATTCACCTTCGCCGGGTTCCTCACCTGACACCACGAGCGTGACGGTCACGGTCGTACCCGCGCCCTCGGTGCTCGACACCGCAAGCCCGCTGCCGGGTCCGAAGTGTCCCTGGAGCCTATCGTCCACGTTCTTGAGCGCTATGCCTAGCCCCTTGCCAAAGCCCGTCTCAAGCACCCTCGGAAGATCTCCGGCCGGAATGCCCACACCATCGTCGGCGACAACGATACGCACCACATCGCCGGTGCGACGCGCCGAGACGCGGATGTTGAGCGGCCTGTCCGCTGCGATCCCGTGCTGCACGCAGTTCTCAACGATGGGCTGCACGATGAATGCGGGCACCAGCACCTTGAGCGCGTCGGGCGCCACATCCTCGGACACCCGTACCAGCTCCCCAAACCTCGCACGCTCGAACATCAGGTAGCTTCTGGCGTACTCGAGCTCGCGCTCAAGCGGCACCAGGTCCTGGCTCTCCTCGAGCGTGCGCCGGTAGAACCGGGCGAATTCGCGCAGCAGCTCTCGGGCGCGTGGAGGGTCTGTCCGGATCATGCTGGCGATGGTGTTGATGGTGTTGAAGAGGAAATGGGGGTTGATCTGCGCCTGCAGCGCCTTGAGCTCCATGCGCGTCGCCAGCTGCGTCTGACGTTCCAACTCGGAGAGCTCCAGTTGTGTGGAGAGCAGCCTGGCCAGTCCCTCGACCATCGTCACCTGCGTCTCGTTGAGTAGACGAGGCGTCGTGTAGTAGAACTTGAGCGTGCCTACCGGCTCGCTTCGAATCTGGAGCGGTACGACGATCGCCGCGCGCAGGAGACACCCCTGCTTTGGACAGCCGATCGCCTCCCGGTTCTCAAGGATGCGGTGCTCGTTGGTCTCGATGGCCTCGCGGGTGGCCCGCGTCATGATCGGCCCGCCGACCGCGTGATGGTCCTCACCGATCCCGGCAAAGCCGAGGACGCACTCGGTGTCGGTTATCGCTACAGCTGCGGCCTCGCTCTCGGCAAGGGCAAGCCGACAGACCGCCTGCGCCGTCTCCTCGTCGAGGCCCCGCCTCAGGTACGCAAGGCTGCGGTCCGCGATCTCGAGGCTCTGGTGTGACTGCATCGCGCGAAGATGGTCCGGACGCGTCGCTATCCTGGCGGCGACGGAACCCACCGCGATAACGACCAGCCCCCCGACCACGATGATGAATACCACCCGCGGGACCTCGACGATGAGCGACGCCACGGCGACGATGCCGATGATCGACGTCGCGATCACCAGTACAAGATCGATCACCCGCGTCCTCCGACTCGACACCGCCTCACGCCCCCGTCATCTGGTCACGATCCCGCCAAAGGCGAGAAAGTGCTGCGGCATGCCCACGACATGGAATCCACAACGCTCGTACAGCGCACGCGACACGTGGTTTTCCCGCTGCGTGTACAACGAGACGCTCCTCGCACCGCTGCGATGCATGAAGCCGAGAACGTCGGCAACGAGCGCCTGACCTACGCCGTGGCGCCGGAACGCGTGCGCGACCGCCAACCTCCCGAACATACCCTCACCACGGTCGATGGTGGACAGAGTATAGCCGATGACCGCGTCATCGACGGTGGCGACGACGCCACGCTCGGATGACAGATACCCCGCCATAAGCGTCGCGTCGTACCGCCAGAAGTCGCTGAAACACTCCTCGTCGAGCCGCAGCAGAGCATCCAGATCGACGGGTATCGCGCGCCGCAGCGACACCCCGGGAACCCCTTGTACACCGGTATCCCGCGCTCGATCCGCGCGCATACCGAGCCCCGTATGCACCACGCGCATGCCGGCGTCCACATACGGCTCGATTCGATCGTCGGGTGTCAGCGGGCTCAGGAGGTCCTCAAAACCCTGCGCTGCCGCAACGTCCCGCAGCTGCCTCATGACCGGCGGTATCTGCTGCAGCCCACACCACAGCCCCTTGACCGACAGTATGGGCAGGTGCTCGCGCCACCGTGCCAGGATGGCCGCGTCGCCCGCCTCGCTCACCTGGACGCGCCACGGCGCATCCGACCAGAACCGCTCGACATCCTCTCGCGACGTGAAGGTCCCGGCCATCCGCACGGCCGACCAGACGGCCGGCAGGTCGCGCTCCGTGGCCGGTCGCATCGCGTGCGAGCGGGAACTCACAGCACTCCCGCCTCGGCGAGCCCCAGTATGAGTCCCACGACCAGCAGCATCACGGCGAACAGGATGCGGACTGTCTTCTCGCGGGCGGCGACCGTGAGCCTGGCTCCCAACAGCGCCCCAGGGACGACGCCAAGAGCCAGCGTCGCCGCCAGCGCCAGGTCGATGTTGCCGAGCAGGTAATGTGTGATGCTGCCGGGCACCGCGAGGACGGCGACCACGATAAGGCTGGTGCCGATCGCGCGTTTGATGTCGAAGCCGAACCAGCGCACGAGAGCCGGGACCACGATGAACCCCCCGCCGAGGCCCAGAAAGCCCGAGTACAGACCCGTGATCGCGCCAAGGAGTGCCAGACCGGCGAACGGATGATGCGTGCGCTCGCCCGAAACCGCCGGCAGCACGCCAACCTCCTCCTCGGGACGCCCTCGCAGCGCGAGGAGCCCCATATCGACTGCGGTGTAGCCGATCACCAGAGCCGTCACGATGAGCACCACTCGGCCACCCACGAGTGTCGTGCCGAGGGCGCCGATCACGGACGCGACGGAACCTGTCACCCCGATCGTAAGACCGGCCCTCACGTCGTTCAGCCCGCGCCGGGAGTATGCGAGCGCACCCGACACGGCGGTTGGCAGGATGACAGGCAGCGGCGTTCCGACCGCCACGAGCGCGGGCGCCTGGAGTAGAAGCCGGAGAGCGGGCGTGGTTACCACGCCACCGCCTATCCCGAAGAGACCCGAGAGCACCCCGGAGACGAAGCCGATAGCGAGCGTGAGCGCAAGCTCGCCCACGATCATCAGTCCGTCCGCACCACCGGGAACCGGCCGGTGATCGCGCTGCGATCGACACGACGCTCACCCGTGAAGAGCGACTTGAGCGCGACGTCCTCCCATATCCGGTCCATCACGAGCGGCCAGCGACGCTGAAAGGCGAAGTAGCGCTCGCAGTTGTCCCGGGCGAACGCGGAGGCCTCTCCGAGTGCGGTGCGCGCGATATGCAGATACGCCCTTGGCTCCCTGCCGGAAAGCGCACGCAGCACGGCAGTGGCCCGTGCGCGCCAGTGGATCGATGCGTCCACGAAGTGCCCCGGATAGGGCATGAGCGACTCGGGCGTGACCTGCCGGAGATCGACCTGCGATTTGGAGAACTCCAGCTTCCGGTGCTCGTAGATGAAGCGGTAGACGTCCTGCTTGAACGCGACGGCCTCACTGGTGGTCTCCGGCGGTGTGTGTACCACAGACCACTCACCATCAAGGAATACGTCACCGCCGTGCATCCGGGCGTTGATCACATAGTCCATATCTTCGCCGCGCACGACCCAGGGGTCGAACGAGACGTTACAGAACATGTCCTTGTGCAGCGCAAGACAGCCGCCCATGGCGATCGAGCTTGCACGGATCCGCGGTGGAGCGGCGACCGCGCCAAGCGCCTCGTTGTACGCCATGTCCTGTCGCCAGAACATGTCGCTCCACGGTGCATCCACGGCCACCTGGTGCCGGCCTTGAGTGTCCACGTAGTAGCCGGACTTGGCCAAGATGACCTTGCCACCCTGCGTCTTCTCGCCGATCGCTTCTATCGCGGTACGCAAGAATCGGGGATCGGTGACCACCTGATCATCGTCGAGGAACACGACGCACTCACACCCGAGGATTCCGGCGACGATAAGACCCACGTTGCGAACGGCGCCGTAGCCATCGAGACTCACGCCCGCCGAGACGTCGGCAAACTCCAGCTGCTCGAGCCTGCGATGGAGCGAACCCATCTCGGCCGGTCCGACAACGAGGGAGTCCATGCCGGGGAAATCGTCAAGGATCTCCCGGACGCGGTCCTCCGCGTCGTGCTCGATCGAGGCGTCAGTGGCTGCCACGATGAGGATGACCTTGCCCAGCCCATCGACGGACTCAAGGGAGCGCAGGCAGGCCGGGAGAGTCCCGTCCTGGTCGATGGGAGTGGGATGATCGTAACGGTGCGGGCCACGGTCGGACCCTCGTGTACGACGTCGGGTCCAGAACGTCGGGATGATCACGCATGGTTCCACGCTTGACTGCCTCTTTCGTGTTCCGCGCGGTAGCGCGGCCAGACGATACGGCTAACTTTACAATGATAACGCTACGGGGCCCTCCGCGGGGCCCTCACGCATGGCTGCGCGACTGTTCGTCCTCATCCGCTGCGCCCTGGACCGTCTCCGGACGCACCAAGCAGCGCTCGATCGCGTCCTCTCCCCTGCCGCGGCCGTTCTCTCCGGGCACCATCGCCAGGTGCGTGTTGGGCATCAGGTCGGGGATGACCATCGTCTCGCCCTCCGCCGCGGCTATCTCGATCGTCTTGGCCTCCACGCGCTCCGAGCGCCGTAGCCCCTTCTCGCTTGCCGAGACGCCCGGCGACGGAATCGACGGGCGGAGTTCGTACGGCACCGTCACGAGATCGGCGGAGAACTCGTCGTTTCGCTCATTCGATGATTCCGAGGGACCGCCCACACGCCGCGCAGGCGTCGCCCGAGGTCGCCCTGGACGTGATGCGATACCGGTCGCGCGCAATCGCGGTCGCACCGCATGACGGACAGATCGTGTCCTCCGCTCCGGGTTCGTCCACATTACCCAGAAAGACATAGTGCAACCCCTGCTCGCGGCCTATGTCGTGGGCCTTGCGCAACGTCGCCAGCGGCGTAGGGGGCAGATGGGCCAGCTCCAGGTACGGGAGGAACCGCGTGACGTGCCAGGGCGTGTCGGGGCCCAGTTCGTCCTTGATCCATGTGGCGATGCCCAGGAGCGTCTGCTCGTCATCGTTGATGGTCGGGATCACGTTCGTGACGACCTCCACGTGCATGCCCAACGTGGTCTTCGCCCGAACCGCCATATCCAGCACCGGTTGGACCGACGGAACCTTGCACAACGAGCGGTAGACCCTGTCGTCGAACGCCTTGACGTCAACGCGCCACACGTCGATGAGACCCGCAAGTGTGTCGATGCCTGCCTGTGTGATGTAGCCGTTCGTGACCATGACCGTGTAGAGACCCGCCTCGTGGCACTGCCGGGCGACATCGGTTACGTATTCGATCCAGATCACCGGCTCGTTGTACGTGAACGCGACACCCTCGCATCCGTACGATTCCGCAAGCCGAATCACGTCTGCGGGAGGCATTTCCTCTGTGATGCCGTCCGACGGCGCCGCCCTGCTGATCTGCCAGTTCTGACAATGGGAGCACTTCATCGTGCAGCCGACGCTGCCGAGCGAAAGCACCTTGGTTCCGGGGCGGAAGTGGAAGACCGGCTTCTTCTCGATAGGGTCGACGGCGACCGAGGCGACCATGCCGTATGTAAGCGCCACAAGCGTTCCGTCGCGGTTCTGACGCACGCCGCAGACCCCGTGGCCGTTCGGGGCTATGCGACAGTCATGCGGGCACAGCAGGCAGTGCACCCGCTCGCCGATCGACTCCCAAAGGATCGCCTCGTGCATCCGCCCTCCCTAGCCGGGGGCGAGATGCACCTGATCACTCCCGGCTACCGCAGCCTCTCGCAACACGGCGTCAGCGGCCTCGATGAGCGCGATCGGATCCGCTACCGCATCGCTCGCGGTGGCCACCCCGACCGAGATCGTGATGGCGATGTCTTCTGTATACCCGTCGACAGGCCCGAAGCTCGCTTCGCGCACCGCCGAGCGCAGCTTCTCGGCCACCGCGAACGCGGCGGTCTTGGGCACGCCCGGGAGCAGAACGGCGAACTGGTCGCCGTGGAACCGCGCTGCCAGATCGGTCGATCGCAGGTTCTTGGAGAAGATCTGGCCGATGCCCGCAAGTACCCTGTCGCCGCCGGCCTCGCCGATCACGTCGTTGACCGTGCCGAAGCCGTCTATGTCGAGCAGTAGCAGCGATAGCGGTGACTTGTACCTGGCATGCCGCTCCATCTCAAGCTGGAGGCGGTCAGTGAAGCCGCGCCTGTTCCACAGCCCGGTCGTCTCGTCGAGCGTCACCATGGCCTCGGCCGCCTGCTCGGCGTGCTCCAGCCGACGGCGCTGCAATGGGAAACACATCACCCACGACGAGTCGCCCCGGAAGATCGCCTGCGCCTGCTCCACGCACGTCGGATAGCCGCACGCGCCGCAATCGATCGCGTCCGCCCGGCTCGCGAACCCACCTTCGGCAAGCACGGAGTCCACCTGTGCGTCCGTGGGACGGGGGACCCTGACGGGCTCGGGCGCGAACGACCGCACGAGATCGACCGAGGGAAGGACCCCCAGAAGAGATCGCGTGCTCACGCTGGTCGTCCCCGGCATCTCGCGAGCCGCCGATTCGACGTTGCGCTTGGCGAAGAGCGACAGTCCGGGATTGACTGCTGGCCCGTCGATGCACCCCTCGCACATGAGCATGTCGACGATCGTAGGCGCTGTCTCACCCGACACCATCGCCTTCATCAATCGATCTATCGACTCGATGCCGCGAACGGCGCAGACGCTCTGATCCGTCATGTCCCGGGACGTCAGCGTGTGCCTTGGGAAACCGTCGGTCAGGGAGATCTCTTTGAGAACGCCCGGACGGCGCGTGCCCTGCTCGGTCGCTCGCCCGCAGACCGGTCGAAGCTCCGACTCCACGATGAGGTCCTTGAGCTCGAGGAAGTCGATGACGGCGTCCACCGCGCCCTCGAACTGCGGATCGTACATCTCGTCCTTACGCGCGTAACACGGGCTGACGTACACGATGGCGACATCGTCCTGGTAGAGCTCGCGGATGAGTCTGGCCTGCGCTATGTATGGCGGGACCACGGGGGCGAGCGCCGGCGTGAGTGCCGGGTAGAACTTGCGGATGAAGTCAACCGCGACCGGACACGTCGAGCGCAGCACGAAGAGCGCATCCTCGCGTGCGTGCAGGCGCTCGTACTCCTGAGCCACGATCTCCTCTCCAAGGAGTGTCGTCTCAATCGAATGAAAGCCCAGAGCCGCGAGCGCACGCTCGACCTGAGGGACAGTAAGCGGGTGGAGCGCCGCGATGAACTCGGTGGCGAGGAGCGCCACTACGGGCCTCCTGCTCCTGAGCAGATCCATGGCCGCGGGCTTCTCGTCCCGGACCAGGTGGCTGTGAGCGCCGCACTCATTCACGCACAGACCGCACGCGATGCACTTCTCCTGGATCACCTCGGAGCGCCCGTTCGAGACCCTGATCGCCCGCACGGGGCACACCCGGACGCATCCCCAGCACTCGCGGCATACGTCCTTGCGATGATGGATCAGCGGCTCGCGCAGCTGCTGCATCGCTGGTCCTTGTGGCCACTGCTGTGGACGATCCACGTTCCCCCCTACTGTTCCGTGTCGCCGAACATACGCCCAAGACCCACTCTGCGCAACAGCAGGAGAAGCGGCAGGCCGAGCGCATACATCACGACCGCCTGACCGACACCGATGGTCACCATCCCGTAGGCGTACATCAGGGGCCAGGAAGAGGCGATATCGATCCCAAAGGGCGTGACGTCGTAGAAGCCGACTGCGCCGAGAACGATGGGCAGATAGGCAGGCACGATCAGCGCGTTCGCGACGACGGGACCCAAGAGCGCGAGGCCGGGCTTTGCGCGAAGGCGGTACGTCCATGCCGCGCCCAGAAGCGTCGCGAGTGAGCCGAACACCACGTCGAGCAGAGCGAAGGGACCGAACTGGACCAGCATCGCGGCGTTTGCGATCGCACAACCCAGCGCAAGCCCGGGAATCGCGGCGGGCGTGAAGACGGCGGTGACCGTCACCGCCTCGGACAGCCGCAGCTGAATGGGGCCGTAGCCAAGCGGGTTCTGTATCACGATGAACGTGAGT
>JBASNZ010000097.1:0-4175 GCA_049657775.1 Coriobacteriia bacterium
GCGCCCGGCTCGGTGGCCGCCTGCTCGAGCGCACCCAGCCGGAGCTGCTGCGCCGGCTGCTGGCGATGACGTAGCCGCTTTCGGCGGGCCGGCGGCGCGCCCGTAGACTCGACCGACGTGGCTCTCAGCATCGGCATCGTCGGCCTGCCCAACGTCGGCAAGTCCACCCTGTTCAACGCCCTGACCCGCGCGCAGGTGCTGGCGGCGAACTACCCGTTCGCGACGATCGAGCCGAACGTCGGCGTGGTGCCCCTGCCGGACCCTCGCCTCGACGAGCTCGCCCGCGTGTTCGGCTCCGAGCGGATCCTGCCCGCGACCGTGTCCTTCGTGGACATCGCGGGCATCGTCAAGGGCGCCTCGGAGGGAGAGGGCCTGGGCAACAAGTTCCTCGCCAACATCCGCGAGGCGGACGCGATCTGCGTGGTGACCAGGGCGTTCGCCGACCCGGACGTGGTGCACGTCACCGGCCGCGTGGACCCGCTCGACGACATCGCCACCATCCACACCGAGCTGGCGCTGGCCGACCTCCAGACCCTGGAGAAGGTGGTCCCACGGCTCGAGAAGGAGGTGCGGGCCAAGAAGGCCGAGGCCGCCCAGCTCGCCGCCGCTGTCGCCGCGCAGGAGGTGCTGGGCGACGGCAAGCCGCTGCACGGCTCCGGCGTGGACCTCGAGTCGCTCGCGCCGTTCTTCCTGCTCACGACGAAGCCGTTCATCTACGTGTTCAACACCGACGACGCCGGCCTCGCCGACTCCGCGATGCAGGCGTCGCTGCGCGCCGCGGTCGCCCCCGCCGACTCGATCTTCCTCGACGCCAAGTTCGAGTCCGAGCTGGTCGAGCTGTCGCCGGAGGAGGCGGCCGAGATGCTCGCCGCCAACGGCCAGGACGAGTCGGGGTTGGACCAGCTCGCGCACGTCGGCTTCCACACCCTCGGCCTTCAGACGTACCTGACCGCCGGCCCCAAGGAGGCCCGTGCCTGGACCATCCGCCAGGGCTGGACCGCCCCCCAGGCCGCCGGCGTGATCCACACGGACTTCCAGAAGGGCTTCATCAAGGCCGAGGTCATCTCGTACGACGACCTCGTCGCTGCCGGCTCGGTCGCGGCGGTGCGCGCCGCGGGCCGCGCGCGGATCGAGGGCAAGGACTACGTGATGGCGGACGGTGACGTGGTGGAGTTCCGCTTCAACGTGTGAGGCCCCTAGTCACCTGCGGTTTCTTGGCTCCCAGTCCGCAGGGAGTCCGCAAGAGCACTGGAGACCAGGCCCTCGGCGGCTCTCCGCGTCCGGTCCTCGGCCGTGGGCCACAGGTGCGAGTACGTCGAGAGCGTCACCGTTGCCGACTTGTGGCCCAGTGCCCGCTGCACGGTCACTACGTCGCAGCCCGCGGCGATCAGGCCTGAAGCGTAGAAGTGCCGGAGGTCGTGCAGCCGCATGGTGTCGATGCCGGCGGCCGCGCGTGTCCGGCGCCAGAGGTACCCAACGGAGTTCTGGTGCAGCGGGGCGGACCCCTCGCCTGGGTAGAGCCAGCCACCGGTGCCGGCCAGATCGTCGGCTAGGTGTGCCGCGAGCATCTCGATCAGCCCCTCGGGAGCGAAGATCGTGCGCTCGCTGCCGTACTTGGGCGGCCGGATCTCCACCAGGCCCCCGTTCGCGCGCTGGACCTGCCGCTCGACGCGGATCGTGCGCCGCAAGAAGTCGACGTCGGCGACCTTGAGGGCTGCCGCCTCGCCGAGCCGGAGACCGGCAAACGCACATAGCCCGACGAACGCCCGGAACGTTCCTGCTTGCTCCAGGAGATCGCCCACCTGGGCCGGCGTCGGGACGACCATCGCGGCGTCCCTGCGGCGGCCGCGTGGTAGGGAGACCGAGAGGCTTGGGTCTTGAGAGAGCACGCGATCACGCACGGCCGCGCGGAGGACCGTCCTCACGTTGTTGAACCGGGTGCGGATCGTCGATGCGGCCAGTCCCCGCCCCGACATCTCCTTGACCCAGAGCTCGACGTGCGACGTTCGCAGGCGGGCGAGGGGGACGCTCCCGAACGTGACGCTGCCTGCGGCGAGGTTCATGGCACGTACGGTCGTGGACTCCCAGACCTGTCGGGCGGCCCACTGCTGGTAGTAGCTGGTGAACGTTGCTTTGCCGGCGGCCGGATCAACGTACATGCCCGTCACCACGCTCGCGGTGACCTCGTCCAGCCACCGCTGCCCGTCGACCTTGCGGTCGAAGTGCCGCGCGTGCTCCTTACCGGCGTCGTCGCGGTAGCGCGCACGCCACCGACCGTCAGGTCGCTTCGTGATGCTGGCCATCAGCTCGAAACCTCTCCCGACGTCGTTGGCGGGAGAGAACCCCGCGTTCGGGCTCGCTCGACGTGTCGCGCCGTGGTCCGATGTGAGACGTCGTCAGGCGACGCCTCCCACCGACTGCCGGGCGTAGGCGGCGTCGACCCAGGCGTCGCAGTCCCGCCTGCGGTAGAAGACTCGTCGTCCGAGCCGGAAGGACCGGGGGCCTTCACCTCGTGCGCGCCAGTAGCGCAGCGTCGCGACGGGGATCCGGTATGCGGCCGACACCTCCTCGATGGTGAGGCGTTCGTCTTCCATGATCCGCTCCCTTCCGTCGATCCGGGTCCGCTGAGACGGGCACTGCGGGGTGTCGTGGCCGCGGCGCCATGCCCTCCTTCACCCCCAAAGGCACACAGCCCCCGTCTGGTGCTTACAGGCGGGCGGAGCGCGCCACGGGGGAGTCGCGCCACACTCGCGGTTGATGTGCCGCTCTGCGTAGCGGAGCCCGCGGCCCAACCGACTAGGTTTGGGCGCGCCATGGAGACCACACCAGCCATCGACGGCGGGGCCCTGCGCGCGGCGCGTGAGCGAGCTGGGCTCACCCAGCACCAGCTCGCGCACGAGGTCGGGGTCGTCGGCGGGGAACGCATCTCGATGTGGGAACGCGGCGAGGCACGACCTCGTAGCCCGCACCTGCTGCACGCGGTGGCTCGAGCGGTCCGGGTGCCCGTTGCGGCACTGCTCCTGATCCCCGAAGGGGGAGCGAGCCTTCGGTGGCTTCGGTTTGCTGCAGGCCTGAGCGTGGACGAGGTCGCCCATGCCGCGCACCTGTCCGTCGCGTCGCTGAAGCGTTGGGAGGCGCAGGGGTGTCGTCGAATGCCCTCGTCGGCGACGCTCGACGCGGTGGCCGCAGCGCTGGGCGTCCCGACGGCCGAGGTCGAGAGCGCGCTGCGTCCGCGGTAGGAGACCCCCACTCCTTGAGTTCGGGGGGTGACGAAGTGCGCAGCCTTCAATACCATGTGCGTTTTCTCCGCAATTGAGACGACAGCACCGCCGTTGCGCGGAGCGCGACGGGCTTGACGACCCCCGGTCGGCCCGTCCATGAGGTTGAGGGTAGCGAATCCGCACCATAGGCACTAGTGTCCAAGGATCGACTTGAGTTAAGGGTGAGCACGCAAGCTTCCTCCGCCGCCTGGGGGCGACGAGGGCGTGAGGAGCGCAGATGACGAGACCGGCACGACCGACGCTGAGTGTTCTTCTCGCCGCGCTCCTCGTGGTGCTCGCTGCAAGTTGCACCGGCGGCACGACGCCGCCGTCCCCGGACACGACGAGCGCGACGTCCACCCCCTCGACGACGACACCGACGCCAACACCCACGCCGTCGCCCGAGGACGCAGCGGCGCTGCGGGCGGAGGAGGTGGTCCGCGCCTACCTCCGCGCACAGACGAGCTGCCTGACGGACCCGCCCGCAACTGAGATCACCTGCTTCGACCCGGTCGCGATCGGGACCGAGCTGGTGAACCTCAAGAACGCCCTGACGAGCGCCCAGGCGATGGAGACCCGCGTCGTCGGGGAGATCGCCGTTGCCTCGATCGAGCTGCAGGGGGTCGACCTGACGAGCGACCCTGCGGCGTCACCACCGGTCGTGCCGACGGTCCTGTTCGATGTCTGCTCCGACGTGAGCGGCTACAACGTCGTGGACCAGGCCGGGCAGTCGATCGTGCCGCCCGATCGTGCGGCGATGAGCCCTCTAGAGGTCTCCGTCTACAACTACGAGTACCCGGACCCGACGCAGTGGCGAGTCGGCTACGTCGTCCCGGCCGAGGACTTGGCGTGCGGTGGCTGACCCGCCGCCTGCTGGCGGCCGGCGCCATTGCGGGGGTGCTCGTCGGGGTGGCC
>JBASNZ010000098.1:0-8754 GCA_049657775.1 Coriobacteriia bacterium
ATCACGAGCAGCGCGAGCGCGGCCGCGGGTGCCGCCCGGGCAAAGGCGCCAAAGCAAAGGACGGGCGCTCCGGCGCGGGCGACCGGAGCGGCGGTCAAGGGCGGAGCGACCCCACGCCAGATGTCCCGCGCCAAGACACCAACCACCGACGAGCTGCGTTCGATCACGGTCGGACACTTCGACTGGACACTTCTCGAGGCTGTGGCGATGCTCTCGGTCACGTTCGCCGCGTTCATGGCCAAGGAGCTGGTGCTGGCGAGCGAAACCGTGCAGGCACTTCCGGCGGAGGGGATGGTGGCGGCGCGGGCACTCGTGCTGGCGGCCTACTATGCCGTTCAGATCGCGGTCCTCGGCTGGCTCGTGCGTAGACGCGACGGTGTGTTCTCCGACGCGCTCGGTCTGAGGGGGAGCGGCGACGGTCCCCGGGAGGCCCTGGCATCGGCGGGGCTTGTCCTCGGCGGGCTGGTAGCTACCAGGGTGCTCGCCACGCTTTACGGCCTTGCCACGCGGGCGTTCGGTGTGACGCCGGATACCTCGGCGGTCACGCGCGTCTTCGGCACCACGCCCATCGGGCTCACGCTTGCGGCGCTCATGATCGTGCTCGTGGGTCCGTTCGTGGAGGAGTGCGTCTTCCGGGGAGCGTTGCTCCGGGGACTCGAGGCGCGTATCGGCGCATGGCCCGCGATCGTCGCGCAAGCGCTCCTTTTCGCGGCGTTCCACCGTTCGTGGTGGCTACTGGTACCCATGACGGTGCTCGGCCTGTCGCTCGGCTGGCTTGCGCACGAACGGCGGAGTCTGTGGCCCGCGATCGGATTGCACGCCGCGTACAACGCCATCACGGTAGCGGCGGTCGTGCTCGTCGCGCGGTAGTCTCGTCGGGGCGTCCCTCATCGGGCGTGCATGCCGTAGAATGGGCTGGTCACGCTCGCACCACGGGAAGGACCCCGCATGTCGATCTCCGAAGCCGACGTTCGTCACGTCGCGCTCCTGGCGCGCCTCGAACTCTCAGACGAGCAGATCACCAAGCTCCAGGGTGAGCTCAACTCGATCCTTGGCAACATCGACGACCTTCGGCGCCTGGACCTTTCCGGCGTGGAGCCGATGACGCATGCGATACCGATGGTCAACTCCACCCGGCCCGACGTGGTCACTCCTGGCCTCTCGCGCGAAGCGGCGCTCAAGAACGCCCCACAGACCGAGGACGGCGCGTTCGTGATACCGCGTATCGTCGGCGCGGAAGAGGAGGCGTAGCCGATGCCGGAGATCGACATCGCCACGCTTTCCGCGCGCCAGATCCGCGACGGTATCGCTGCCAGGCAGTTCTCGGCCCGCGAGGTCGCCGCGGCGGCGTACGCGCGCATCGAAGCGCTCGAACCCGCGATCCACGCGTTCAACCAGCTCACGCCCGAGCTTGCCGACTCCGCCGCTGACCGCATCGACGCGCGTGTTGCGGCGGGGGAGCCGCTTCCCGCGCTCGCGGGCGTGCCCGCGGGTCTCAAAGACAACATGAACCTGGTCGGCACCCGTACCACATGCGGGGCGAAGATCCTGGCGGACTACGAGAGCGTGTACGATTGCACGGCGGTCCGCCGTCTGCTTGACGCGGGCGCGCTGCCGATCGGTAAGTGCAACATGGATGAGTTCGCGTTCGGCTCGTCGACGGAGAACTCCTCGTTCGGCCCCACCCGCAACCCGTGGGACCTCGAACGCGTCCCGGGTGGCAGCAGCGGCGGCAGCGCGGCGTCGGTCGCGGCCGGGATGGTCACGGTCTCGCTCGGGAGCGACACCGGCGGTAGCATCCGCCAGCCCGGTGCGCTCACAGGCACGGTCGCCATGAAGCCCACGTACGGCCGCGTCAGTCGCTACGGCGTCGTCGCCTTCGCCTCCTCGCTTGACCAGATCGGCCCGTTCACCCGCAATGTCGAGGATTCGGCGCTGGTTCTCGGCGCAATCGCGGGCAAGGATGCCATGGACGCCACCAGCGTGGCCGAGCCGGTGCCCGACTATACGGACGGCATCGACGGCGGCATCAAGGGCCTTCGGGTGGGCGTGGTGCGCGACATGCTCGATCTCGAGGGCTGCGCACCCGAGATCCGCGAAGCCACAGTGGCTGCCATGGGCATGTTCGAGCAGCTGGGCGCCATGGTGGGAGAGGTCGACCTTCCCACAAGCCAGCACGGTCTGGCTGCCTACTACGTACTCGGTCCGGCTGAGGCGTCGTCCAATCTCGCGCGCTTCGACGGCATCCGGTACGGGCGTCGCGTTCCCGACGCGGAGGATGTTCTCGACCTCTACATGAGGTCGAGGGCTGAGGGCTTCGGTCCCGAGACGATCCGACGCATCATGCTCGGTACGTACGCACTGTCGGCGGGCTACTACGACGCGTACTACGGGCAGGCGCAGAAGGCGCGCACGCTCATCGCGCGCGAGTTCGCCGAGGCGTTCGAGCGCTTCGACGTGCTCATCACGCCGACGTCGCCGACGGTCGCGTTCAAGCTGGGCGAGAAGGCGGCCAACCCGCTGTCGATGTACCTCTCGGACGTCTACACCATCCCCCTCAACCTGGCCGGGCTGCCCGGCATGAGCGTGCCGACCGCCACTAGCCAAGACGGCCTGCCGATGGGCGTCCAGGTCATCGCGAATCACTTCGACGAGGCGACGATGTTCCGCGCCGCGCGGGCGCTCGAGTCGGCTGCCGGGTTCGTGTGTGCGCCGCCGATGGCGGGGCTCTGAGGTCTCGAGCACGACCGTTCCTGGGCGCCGCTCGGGAGGTGAGGCGCTCTTGTGAGAGCGCGGTAAGGTTTGAGTTGGAGGCTGGAAAGGCCCCCGCGCTAGGCTCGATGAGCCTTGAGGAGCGGGGGTCTTTTCGTATGAGGGGAGGGGTGTCACGCGGCCGTCCTTGTCAAGGCGCTCGCCGGGGCAGCACCACGCACCAGCCACCTTGCCTTCCGGCAAACGTCCTGAGGGGGGACGACGATGTTTGTACGCACCAAGCACCACACAGCACGGACAGCCGTCATTCTGATCGCGAGCCTGCTACTCGCCAATGCGGGGGTCGCCTGGGCCGCCACGACCGACGCGGTCATGCCCGCGGAGGAAGGATGGCCGCAGAGCCATCTTCCCCAGAGCGACCCCGGCCCCGGCGAGCCCGGGTACGCGGAGGCGCCCGCGTCCGCGATGCCGCGCGACGGCATGACAGATGAGCAGCTCCGCGCCAAGGACCCGGCGGGTTACCGGGCCGTTCTCGCCGATCGAGCGCAGGTCGAATCGGCACTGCTGTCAAAGGTCCGCGCGAAGCTCAAGACCGCCGGGATCGCGGTCGGCGCGGGTCGCACACTCAGCCCCAGGGATCTCAAGCGGGCGACTGCAACGCTCGCCACCACGCCGTGGTCGCCATACGGCTATCTCAAGTTCCGCCTCGTCCCCTCAACGAGCACGTACGCCAGGAACGGCTATCTCGGCACGCTCTACTTCACGTACGGCATCTACTCGGCGGTCACCGACAGCTACAAGTGGTACACGGTCTCCTGGCCCGCCCGGTCTGGCAACAACAAGCCGTACGACCAAGATGTGGTGGGCGTCGGCCCGATTCCCGAGTACAAGTGGACGTTCGGCTACATGTACGGCACCTGGTACGGCTACCAGGTGGACCTTCGTGAGGAGTTCTCACCGGGCAAGTGGCGGCTCGACCCCTGGACGGGCGGGCCGTACGGGCGTCGCTATCTGGAAGTCCACGGTGGCATCAACGAGCACCAGTTTGGCGCCACGAGCGGCTGTATCCGGCTCCACTCCAAGAACATCCCGTCGCTCAAGTCCTACTACGACTACAAGATGGCCAACAAGAAGGATCCGTCCACCGCAAAGCTCACGGTGGACTACTAGAGGAGGAAGCATGATCAAGAGCGTGATGGGCCGCCTTCGGGCGGCCCGGATCGCCATCGCGGCAGTGACCGCGATGGGGTTACTCACGGTGGGCTGTTCGACAGCACCGCGATCGGGTGAGCCGCCCGCCACCGGCACGGAGGGCGGATCCACCGCGTTCGATACGGCGACGCTCGGTTGGAGCCCGTCGGCACTCGATGCACACCTGCCAGGAATCGTCGGCTGGCGTCAACCCACCGCCACCGGGCCGGGCATGTTGGTGGTCGCATCCAAGGAGGGTTCTCCGGCCGTCGTGTGGGAGGCGCCGGACGGCGTGGCGTGTCGAGCCGTGGGGCTCGACGCGTCGCGGGGCACGCTCGCATGCGTGGTGGGTGCGCTCGACGGCCGGGAGTTCGCCGAGGCGGCATATCTTCTCGGCGCCGATGGCTCGGTCACCGACGTGGCGCTGCCGGACGGGTACGACACGCTGTCTTCGTTCGCGTTCCTCGCCGACGGGTCCGCGTTGGCACTCGTCACGCGGTACGGCGCCGAATCGATCGAGTCGACGATAGGTCTGGTGGCGCGGGACGGGTCGTGGAGTGAGGTCGCCCTTGCGGGAACGTTGCCCGCATTCCAGTTCGTTGAGAACCTGTTCGCGATTCCCGCCTCGGACAAGATCGCAGTCGTCCTCAAGACACAGGGTTCCCCGGCCGACCGCGATGACGAAGCACTGGTCATCGCCTCGTACTCCGCGGGACTGCTCACGTCGCTGACACCGGCGTACCGGGAAGACTCGCTGCCGAACGCGGTCCCCCTCTGGGGCGAGACAGGTGTGCTGTTCGTGCGCACGTGGGGGACGCACGCTCCCGGAGAGCCGGTCGCGGACCTCGTGAAGGCCGTCTTCGCCAACGGTCAGTGGCAGGAGAGTGTACTCGTGAAGGACGGCGACATCACCACCGGCATCGAGTCCGGCACGGTCGCAGTTGCCGGTCCCGACGGCTTGATCCTCGTTCGTTCCGCCGGTGCGGAGGGTGAACCGCAAGGCTCGCACCTGCTTCAGGTGGGCGCGGCCGGCGTGCTTACCGATGCCCGCATCGATGTGGCCGACATCAGCGGCTTGCTCTGGTACGTCAGATAGCGCTTATGCCCGGCGATCGCTTCTGCGGGTGTGCGATGTGAGCGGTTCCGGTGGGAGTGTCCGGGCCGGAACCGCTCACGCACGGGGGCGGCATACAGTAGAATCGTCGGTGCACGTTTCGCGCGCCGTCCGTCATGCCCTAAGGAGCCTCGCTCGTGGCCAAAGACCGCCTGCCCGAAGTCCTCGAACGCTACGAGGCCGTCATCGGCCTTGAGATACATACAGAGCTGACCAGCCTCAACTCCAAGATGTTCTGCGGCTGTCCCGTGGAGTTCGGCGGTGAGCCCAACACACGCGTCTGCCCGGTATGCCTTGGTCTGCCCGGTGCGCTGCCGGTGCCGAATGAGGCCGCCGTCGAGGCCACGGTTCTTGCCGGTCTCGCGCTCGACTGCGAGATCGCGCGGTTCAGCCAGTTCCACCGGAAGAACTACTTCTATCCGGACATGCCCAAGGACTACCAGATATCGCAGTACGACCTACCGTTCTGCGGTATCGGGCATCTCGACGTGGAGGTCGGCGACGGCGAGAACGCGTACATCACGCGCATAGGCATCACGCGCATCCACCTCGAAGAGGACACCGGCAAGATGATCCACGTGGGGGGCAGCGAGGGCCGCATCGCCGGTGCCGATCACTCGCTCGTGGACTTCAATCGCGCGGGGACACCGCTCATGGAACTTGTCACCGAGCCCGACATCCGCACGCCCGAGGAAGCGCGCAGCTTCGCACAGCAGCTGCGCACCACCTTCCTCGTCCTCGGTATCTCGGACTGCAGCATGGAGGAGGGCTCCATGCGCGTCGATGCAAACGTAAGCGTCAGACTGCGCGGCGAGACGGAGCTTGGCACCAAGGCCGAGGTCAAGAACATGAACTCCTTCAAAGCGCTGCACGACGCGCTGACCTACGAGATCGTTCGACAGATCGACCTTGTCAGCTCCGGCGGGCGCGTGGCGCAGGAGACACGGCACTGGGATGCGGGAGCCAAGCGCACCAGCACGCTGCGCTCCAAGGAAGCCGCCCACGACTACCGGTACTTCCCCGAGCCCGACATGGTGCCGTTCGAATTCACCGACGAGTGGATCGATGCCATCCGCGCCCGGCTGCCCGAACTCCCGACCGTCCGACGGGACCGCTTCATGAGCCAGTTCGGACTGTCAAAGTACGACGCGGCCGTTATCACCGACGATGCGGCCCTCGCGGACTACTTCGAGGAGGCTGTAGCGATGGCAGGCGCCGAGCGCGCCAAGCCGATCGCCAACTGGATGCTCGGTGATCTCGCCGCCTACCTGAATGCCGCACCGGTCAACATCCAGGACTCGCGTGTCACGCCGGCCATGCTCGCCGAGCTTGTCGAGCTCATAGACGGCGGCAGCATCAGCGGCAAGCAGGGAAAGGAGGTCTTCGCCGAGATGGTCGCCTCTGGCGACGCTCCGGGCGCGATCGTCGAGATCAAGGGGATGCGGCAGGTCAGCGACACGTCGGCCATCGAGGAGGTCGTCGACCGAATCATCGCCGCAAGCCCGGACGAGGTCGCCAGCTATCGTGGCGGCAAGGTCGGCCTCATCGGCTGGTTCGTCGGTCAGGTCATGCGCGAAATGCGTGGCCAGGGCAACCCCGCTGTGGTGAACGAGGTCCTCAAGCGCAAGCTCGGGTAAGGTTGCGCCGCACGCGACGCGACGTGCCCGCCTCGCGCTCGTCGACTTCACGCGCCTGGCGCTTGATCGGCCCGCACGAACCGAGGCCTTCCGCGATGACAACGCCCGCTGAGCGGTAGAATCTGTCTGAGGGTATGTGCGTCCGAGGGATGGGAGCCCGCATCATGACCGACAGCGTAGGTGCCGGTGTAGCCACAACGCTCACCGAGTTCGTGCAGAAGCATGCCCAGCAAGACACGGGCGGCACGTGGCAGTTGGAGGGCTCCAAGACCCTCGAGATCCGCCTGTCCGGCCGCGTGTTCACCAAGCTCGGTGCGATGGTCGCCTATTACGGTGACCTCAAGTTCGAGCGGGCCGGGGCCGGCGGCGCCGGCAAGTTCCTCAAGGCCGCCATGACCGGCGAGGGCGGCGCAACCACCCAGGTCACCGGATCCGGCACGCTCTACCTCGCCGACCAAGGCAAAGAGATTTCGATCCTGTACCTCAACAACGAAACGATCTTCGTCAACGGCAGCGATTGCCTGGCGTACTCCGAGTCCCTTGCGTGGGACATCGTGATGACCAAGGGCGCGGGCATGATGGCGGGCGGTCTGTTCAGCCTCAAGCTCTCGGGCACCGGTTACGTCGCTATCACCACGCACGGAAAGCCGCTGGTCCTTGGCGTCGCACCGGGACAGCCGCTCTTCAGTGACCCCAACGCCACCGTTGCGTGGTCCGAGGGCCTGCAGACGTCCGTCAAGGCGGATGTCAACCTCAAGACCTTCATCGGTCGCGCAAGCGGCGAGACGTTCCAGCTTCGTTTCGACGGCACCGGGTTCGTCGTCATGCAGCCCTTCGAGGAAGTCGTGAAGACGACCGGCAGCGGCGGGTAGGCCACCGGTGGGGCAGAGCGGGTGTCGGATGCAGTGGCCTAAGGCGTATGCGATACAGTGGACAGATTATAAGGTCCGCTTGATGTAACTATTGCATCTAGTTATGATGCCGGGTACAAGCGCGAATCGGCGACTGCACCCGGTCTGATGAGGAGATACCGTATGAAGAGAACCATCGCCCTGGCTCTGACGCTCGTAGTAGCGCTCACGTTCGGGCTTGCCGGATGCAGTGCTACGGGTTCCAAGACGCCATCCGCCGGTGAGCCTACCGTGAAAGAGGGTCCTGTCGTGCGTGTCGGGTCGTTCCTGGACTCCGAAGGCGCGGTCCTTGGCGCCATGATGATCCAGCTTCTTGATGCCAACGGCATCCAGACCGAGGACAAGACCAAACTCGGTACGCCGGACGTGCTGCGCAAGGCGCTCCTCGAGGGACAGATCGACCTGTCGATCGACTACACGGGCTCGGGCCAGTACTACCACGAGGGCCAAGAGGGAGACCCGGTCTGGAGCAGTGCGGCCGATGGTTACGCCCGGATCGCCGAACTCGACAAGGCGGTCGGTCTCACCTGGCTCACCCCCGCCAACGCCAACAACACCGAACTCCTGGCAACGACCAAGAAGCTGGCCGAGGCGGAGGGCCTCAAGACGATGGACGACTTCGCCGCGTACGTGAACGCCGGCAAGACCGTCAAGATCATCGGGGCCCAGGAGTGGATCGACAGCGAGCTTGGGCTTGCGGGATTCGAGAAGGCGTACGGCTTCAAGCTCACGGAAGACCAGCTCATCGGTCTCAGCCACGGGGTGACCGCCGAGATGCTCAGCGCGCTCGCCAACGGCACAGACGGCGTCAACTTCTCGCTGGCGTATGGTACCGACGGCCAACTCGACGACCTCGGCCTGGTCATCCTTGAGGACACCAAGGGCGTCCCGCCGGTCTACGAGCCCGCACCCGTCATCCGTACCGAGACGCTTGACGCGTATCCCGAGATCGCCGATATCCTCAAGCCCCTCTTCGAGAGCTTCGACCTGGCAACGCTGCAGGATCTCAACAGGCGCGTCGCGCTTGGTGGAGAGGATGCAAAGGCAGTCGCCGAGGAGTACCTCACCCAGAATGGCTTCCTCAAGTAGCGAAACGTACGAGGCGCCCGCGGCGGGAGACACCCGTCGCCGCGCACTCGACGGCTCGATCGTCGGCATCACGGGGGCCCTGCTCGGGGCCCTCGTGAGC
>JBASNZ010000099.1:0-51737 GCA_049657775.1 Coriobacteriia bacterium
GCGCAGCCCCTCCCGGATGCCCGCGACGCTTGCGCCCGCGGCGTGTGCAGCGGCCGCGGCGGCGAGCGCGTTGCTCACGTTGTGGTCGCCCTTGATCTTCAGTTCGTCCACGCCCACGAGTTCCACGGCGACATCGCCGCACGCAAGCGTGAGCATGCCGCCCGCAACCGTCGCACCGCGCTCGAACGCGCGGGACCGGCTCACGCGACATACGTCCACGCCGCTTGCCGCAAGCGCGTCGGCGTACGGCGCCGAACCCGGATCGTCCACGTCCACGATCGCCGTGTCTCCGGTGGTCTGGTTGGCGAACACGCGGGCCTTATCGGCCGCGTATGCCTCGAGCGAGCCGTGATAGTCGATGTGATCCGGCGTGATGTTGAGCAACACGGACACCCGCGGATGAAAGCGCTCGGTCAGCATGAGTTGGAAGCTGGACACTTCGGCCACAAGCACGGTCGCCGGACCGGCGCCCGCCGCCACAGTCGTGGCCGCGTAGCCGATGTTACCGACCGTCTCGACCGGCAGCCCGGACGTCTCCAGCAGATGCGCAGTGAGCGCCGTGGTGGTCGTCTTGCCGTTCGTTCCCGTGATCGCCACCCACGGTGAGCGCGACACGCGGTACGCCAGCTCGATCTCGCCGATCACCGGTGCGCCGGTCGCCTGAGCCGAGACCATGATGGCGCTCGAGGGCGGGATGCCCGGACTTGCGACGATGAGGTCCGCATCAGCGGGGACGTGGTCGATGCCAAGTAGCACCTCGGCGCCCACGGAACGCAGGCCCTCGGCGAGTGCAGCCAGTGCCGGCGTGTCCGCGCCGTCAACGACGGTCACCCGTACGCCCTCGCCGTTGGCGTGGCAGGTGAGGTACTCGGCTACCGAGCGGCCCGAACGGCCGAGCCCGAGCACGACAACGTGTCCTTTGATCTCCTCGGCCACGCCCGCCTACTTCCGCATCGCACTGACAAAGTACAGGGCAAACCCGGCACCGGCCATGATGCCGGTGACGATCCAGAAGCGGACCATGACCTTGGTCTCGCTCCACCCCTTCATCTCAAAGTGGTGGTGGATCGGCGCCATGCGGAATATCCGCTTGCCCGTGAGCTTGAAGGACGCCACCTGCAGAACCACCGAGAGGGTCTCAACAAGGTAGATGCCACCGATGAGCAACAGCAGGAACTCCGTCTTGGTGACGATGGCGAGGCTTGCGATAGCGGCGCCCAGGCCAAGCGAGCCGGTATCTCCCATGAAGATGTCGGCGGGATAGCTGTTGTACCAAAGGAACCCGACGCAGGCGCCCGCGATCGTTGCGGCAAGCAGCGAGACCTGCAGCGAGTCCTGGCGAAACGCGATCGCCGCGTAGGCGAGCATCACGATCATGACCGTTCCGGCCGCCAGGCCGTCCAGGCCATCGGTCAGGTTAACGGCGTTGCTCTCGCCGACCACCATGAACCACACGAGTCCCACGTAGACCCACGGGACGATGACCGTGAAGCTGCCGAAATGCAGGGTGCTCGAGATAATGCCCAGGTCGAGCGAGCCCATGAGCGGCACGGCCACATGGGTGTCCAGGTGCGCCCAGTTCACGGCCGCCAGCGCCACGAACAGTGCGACCGCCGCCTGGCCCGCGATCTTCGACCTCGGCTTGAGGCCGAGAGAACGCTCGTGCACCACCTTGGCGTAGTCGTCTATGAAGCCCAGAAGGCCGCACGCGATCATCGCGATGAGCGGGATAAGTCCAAGGCGGCCGACCTCTCCCATCGCAAAGTAGACCACGGAGACCACGATGAGTATGAGCACGCCGCCCATCGTGGGCGTGCCCTGCTTGACGAGGTGTCCCTGCGGACCGTCGGCGCGAACCTGCTGACCGATGTTGCGATAGCGCAGCAGCCGGATCCACAGCGGAAAGAGCGACGCCGCCACAACGAGCGCAACCACGGCCGCCAGAAAGACCTGGTAGGTCGGGTACCGAGCGATATTAGGTATAAAGCTAAACATGAGGTTGAATGATGCCTTCCACGACTCGTTCCAGACCCATCACCCGGGAGGCTTTCACCAGCACCACGTCTCCCGCTTCCAGTAGATCGTCGAGCACTTCGCTTGCCTCGTCCGCCGTCCCGCACGGCCGGACGTTCTCGGCGGCCACGCCCGCGGCAATGGCGCCGTCGGCGATCCTCTTCGCCCGCTCACCCACCGTGACGAGGACGTCAACGCTGCCCTCGGCGACGACCTCACCAAGCTTGAAGTGCGCCAGCTCGGTCAGAGAGCCCAGCTCAGCCATGTCGCCGAGCACGGCGACCCTGCGACCGCGAGCGGGAATGTCAGCGAGAGCGCCAAGCGCCGCGCGCATCGACGTCGGGTTTGCATTGTACGCGTCGTTGATGATGGTGACATCGGTCGCGCTCTGGAATATCTCCATGCGCATGTGAGTGAACGTTGCCTCCTCGAGGCCACGCACGACATCCTCAAGGCTCACCTCGAGGTAGAGGCCTATGGCTGCCGAGGCGAGCGCATTGTACACGTTGTGGCGCCCGGGGATAGGGAGCGTGATCTCCGCGCACCCCTGCTCGACTTCGAGCGTGAAGACCGGATTGCCACGCTCGTTCACACCGATGCCGGTCGCGCGCACGTCGCACGCGTCGCTCAGCCCGTACCGGGTGATCGCCGCCGACGTCCGCTCCGCGATCGCGTCTGACCACGAGTCGTCACCGTTGAGGAACACCCGACCGCGCTCCGGAATCGCCTCGGCAAGCTCACCCTTCGCGTCAGCGATGGCCTGCTCGCTCCCAAGTATCTCAACGTGGCTCACACCCACGTTGGTGATGAGCCCCGCCGTGGGCTTGACGATGCCGGCGAGAGCGGTGATCTGGCCAGGTCCACGCATGGCCATCTCGACGACGAGCGCGCCGGTCTCGGCGCCCGCCTCCATCACGGTCAGCGGCACGCCAAGTTCGTTGTTGCGATTGCCCTCGGTGGCCACCACGTTCATGCGCGTGCTCAGCACCGAGCGTAGGAAGTCCTTGGTGGTGGTCTTTCCGGTAGAACCCGTCACTCCGATGACGGGGCACATCAACCGGTCGCGGTGATACGTCGCAAGCACCTGCACGGCGGCCGACCCGTCCGGCACGAGGATGAGGGCCACATCGTGGCGGCGTGATGAGGCCAGCGTGTCCCGGATGTTCTCGTCATCGCGAGTGACCACGATCGCCCTGGCGCCCGCTTCGAGCGCGGCGCCGATGTAGTCGTGTCCGTCCGCATGCTCGCCGACAAAGGCGACGAACGCGGACCCTGGCGTCACCTCACGCGAGTCTATCGCCAGGCCGTTGACCATCGTGCGGTCCTCGCCGACGAGCAGCTGCCCGCCCGTGAGCTCGACCAGACGTCCCACCGGAAGCGTCAGCATAGCTTCCTCAACTCCTCCCGGGCGACCTCACGGTCGTCAAAGTGCACCGTCCGGTCCGAGAAGATCTGATAGTCTTCGTGCCCTTTGCCGGCCAGCAGTACCGCATCCCCGGCCTGGGCCTCGCCGAGCGCGCTCGAGATCGCCGCTCGGCGGTCGACCTCCACGCGGTAGGAACCGCCGGCCTCACGCACGCCGTCCTCGATCTGCAGGATGATCCCCACCGGGTCCTCGCTGCGTGGGTTGTCGCTTGTGATGACGACCTCATCGGCCAGCCTGCCCGCCGCCGAGCCCATCATGACCCGCTTGTCGGGGTCGCGGTCTCCGCCACAGCCGAAGACGACGATGACCCGGCCCGGCGTGACCGCACGCACGGACTCGATCGCTTTGGCGAGTGAGTCGGGCGTGTGTGCGTAGTCGACCAGAACGGTGAACTCCTGGCCCTCATCTATGCGCTCCAGGCGCCCCGGAACCTGTGGAGCGTGCTCCAGGCCTTCCACAACCGTTTCAAGGCCTATACCAAGCGCCAGGGCGCTTCCTGCGGCTACGAGCGCGTTCTCGACGTTATAGGCGCCGGCGAGCGGTAAGAGAACGCGTGCCGAACCGTGGGGCGTTACCAGCGTGAACGACGTGGAGACCGGGCCCGACTGCTCGTCTGTCGCGCGAACGGTCGCACCCGCGGTACGGCCCACCGTGACCGACGCCTCGAGGGCCGTCGCCAGCTCCAGACCTGCCGGGTCGTCGATGTTGATCACGCGCGCGCGTACATCCATGGAGGTGAACAGCCGGCGCTTCACCGCCCAGTACTCCTCGAGTGTGTGGTGGTAGTCCAGGTGGTCCTGGGTGAGGTTGGTGAACGCCGCTACGGCAAACGTGGTGCCGTCCACCCGCCCAAGATCGATCGCGTGCGAGGAGACCTCCATCGACACGCCCGTAACGCCGACATCTCGCATCTCGGCGAACAGGCGCTGCAGGTCGGCCGACTCCGGCGTGGTGCGCGACGATCCGCGTCGCGCGCCGGCCACTCGCGTCTCCACGGTGCCGATAAGGCCGGTAAGGCGCCCGTCGGCCCTGAGGATGCTGTCCAGCAGGTACGCGGTGGTCGTCTTGCCGTTGGTGCCGGTGATGCCCACCACGTCAAGGGAGCGGGTCGGGAAGCCATGGTAGCGCGCCGAGGCCAACGCGAGCGCCCGTCGGGAGCTATCGACGACAGCCATCGGCACGTCCAGACCGGGCAGGAGGCGCTCCCCCACCAGAGCGACGGCACCTCTGGCGACGGCGTCCGCGGCAAAGTCGTGACCGTCGGCTCGAAAGCCCGGGATGCAGAAGAACACGTCACCGGGGGTGACGTGGTCCGAGCGGTATGCGACGCCGGTCACGGGCACGTCATCGCCCGTCAGCTCGACTCGCTCTGCGTCGCTCAACAGCGCTGTTAAGGTCGTCTTCTCCACTGCGTCCTGCCGCTCGGAAACCCACCGATTCTAGCACAGCCCTTATCGTCCCACGCTCAGTCGTCGCCCCCCTGTGAACCGCTCGTTACCGCTGCCGTCGTCACCGAAGACCCCGTGCTCGTCTTCGGCTTGGCCACGCTCGGCGGGATCTGGAGGTGCGACATGCAAAACGCCGCCAGCTTCGAGAACGTCGGAGCCGCGACGGTACCGCCATAGATGGAGTTCGAGGGCTCGTCGAGGAGAACCACGATGAGCACGGCGGGATCTTCCGCGGGGACGAATCCCGAGAAGGACGCAACGTACTTGTCCTTGGCATAGCCCGCAACGCCATCGGTGCGCGCCTTCTGCGCCGTACCGGTCTTGCCGGCGACGGTGTAGCCCTTGACCTTCGCGCCGGCCCCGGTGCCCTCGGTGACGACCTCAGCCAGTACGTCGCGCATCTGCGCCGCCGTCGCGGCAGACAGCACGCGCTTCTTGGGCCACACGACTTCTTGTTCGGGAGAGTCCGGCGTCGAGTCCAGGAAGTGCGGCGTTACGAGTTCACCGCCGTTGGCGATGACCGCAAGCCCGCGGGCCAACTGCAGCGGCGTGACCGAGATGCCCTGGCCGAACGGGATGTTACCGATGGACGACGCCGACCATTGGTCGGGCGGAGGTAACCAGCCCGCAGCCTCACCCGGGAAGTCCACGCCGGTCTTCTGAGTCAGCCCGAACTTCTCGAAGTAGTCGTATAGCCGCTGCTCCCCGAGCGCCAGCCCCAGCTTGACCGACCCCACGTTCGAGGAGTTGGTCACGATCTGCGAGAGCGACCAGTGCACGGTACCGCGGCCGTGCGCCTCGTGGATGGTCCGTCCGCCGACCTTGATCGTCGGAGGCAGCTTGAACATGCTCGACGGGTTGAAGAGTCCCTCTTCGATGACCGCCGCCGCCGTGAACGACTTGATGGTTGAGCCGGGCTCGTAGGTGTCCACCACAGGCAGGTTACGGAAGCTCTTCGAGTCGGCCGTGGAGTAGTTGTTGGGATCGAACGACGGCGTCGAGGCCATCGCCAGGATCGCCCCGTTCTGCGGGTCCATGATGATGACCGAGCCGGACTTGGCGCCCCACTTCTCCACGGCCGCCTGGAGCTCCACGGTGGCCTGGTACTGGATGTCCTTGTCGATAGTGAGCACGAGGTTCTCACCGTCGACCGGGTCCTCCTCCAGCTGAACGCCGCCCGGGATGGGAACGCCGCCCGGCCCCTTCTCGGCGACGAGCCTGCCGGGGGTGCCCGCAAGCGCGTCGTCGTAGTACTTCTCCAGACCGGCCAGGCCCTCGTCGTCCACGCCCACAAAGCCGAGCGTCTGGCACGCAAGTTCTCCCGACGGGTAGACCCGGCGCGAGTCCTCCTGAAAGTAGATGCCCTTGAGATCGAGCGCTTCGAGCGCGGCCGAACGGTCGATGTCGACCTTGCGCGCGATGTATACGAAGGTGGCCTTCTTGGTGAGTTTGGCCAGGTAGTCGGCCTCATTGCCGCCCAGGATGGATGCGATCGCCTGTGCCGCGCCTTCGGGGTCCGCCACGCTCGGCGGCACCGCGTAGACGTTGCGGGCCTCCATGCTCACCGCGAGCGGTTCGCCCTCGCGGTCGTAGATCGAGCCGCGCTCGGGCGGGATCTCCATGTCACGGTGACGCTGATCGAGCGCCATCTTCGCGTACGCGGGGCCCTCGATCACCTGCAACCACACGAGCCGTCCGGCGATAGCGACAAAGCCCAGCGCCAGGAGACCGAGGAGGACCACATACCTAGCGGACCGCTCTCGCGGTCCGCGTCGTGTCGTCACCCTGGCCTCCTTTGCGCGAGTGGTGCCTCTCATCTGCCCGTCGCGAGACCCATGTCGCCAACGAGCAGCACCTGCGCCTCGCCCGCGGCGAGGTCCATTACCGTCGACATGGCCGCAGCCAGGACCCCGGAGTCCTTGGCCCCTTCGGCTGATCCGGGTTTTGCCTCCTCGTCAGCGAGCGTGATGTAGCGAACGCTCCCCGCTTTGGTCATGTTGAGTGTCCCATCGGCAAGCGCCTGAATGCGTGACGGCGACTGAAGTGCGCTGCGGTTGGCCTCGAGCGACTTGCTCGCGAGTTCCTCGGCCTTGATCGACGCCTGGAGCTCCATCGTGTCGATGGCGTCCTCGGCGGCCTGTACGGCCAGCGCGATCCGGAGGAGGCCGACACACGCAAGAACGACCATCGCCGCGCAGCAGATCTGGAACACCAGCGGCGAACGCTTGGTGCGGGTACGGGAGCG
Source organism: Coriobacteriia bacterium (assembly GCA_049657775.1). Classification (GTDB taxonomy): domain Bacteria; phylum Actinomycetota; class Coriobacteriia; order Anaerosomatales; family Anaerosomataceae; genus JBASNZ01. Next base: position 7,133 of record JBASNZ010000099.1, read on the forward strand.
CGCGCGTCCACCCGGTGCGGGTGACGCTGTGACGAGCCGCAATGCCGGCCGCTTGACCACGGGGTGCCCGTGATCGAGCTTTCGAGCCGCGACTGCCACCGCACTCTCCTCCCTGGCTGCAACTGCTACTTCGTCTGCCTAAAGCTTCTCCGCGCTCCTCAGCTTCGCGCTTCTGGACCGCGGGTTTACTGCTATCTCCTCCTCGGTGGGGACCACCGGGCGGCGCGTGATGATGCGGAGTACCGGCTTATGTCCACAGGTGCACACGGGCAGCTCCGGTGGACAGACACATCCCTGCGCGTGCTCGTTGAAGACCTGCTTGACCACGCGATCCTCAAGCGAGTGGTACGAGATCACGACGATCCTCCCGCCTGGAGCGAGCCAGCGGATCGCTGCCCGCAGTCCTCGCTCGAGCACGTCGATCTCGTGGTTGACCTCGATCCGTAGCGCCTGGAAGGTACGCCGCGCGGGATGCTTGCCATCCCGGCGTGCCGCGGCGGGGATCGCTGCTTTCACGATGTCCACCAGTTCACCGGTGGTTTGGAGGGGTTGGCGGGCTCGCGCGGCTACGATGAATGCTGCGATGCGCGAGGCCCACCGTTCCTCACCGTACTCGCGGATGGTGTGAGTAAGCTGCGTCTCGCTGTACGTATTGATGATGTCGGCCGCGGTCGGCTGCGATGTCGAGGCGTCCATCCTCATGTCGAGGGGAACGTCCTCCTGGTACGTAAAACCGCGACCGCCGACATCCAATTGGGGAGAAGAGACGCCGAGGTCGAAGAGAAAACCATCGACGTACGGCACTTCGGCTTGCACGAGTAATGCGTCCAAATCACCGAAGTTGCCCTTGATGAGGATCGTCTGCCGGCCGAGGGGTAGTGTGTCGCGTGCTGCGGTGAGTGCGGCATCGTCTTGATCGATCCCTACGAGAATCCCCGTAGGCGCGATAAGCTCCGCTACCCGCTTCGCGTGTCCTGCCCCGCCCAAGGTACAGTCGACGATGATTGCTCCATCGTGCAGTGATAGGTGCTGCGTCACCTCGGCCGGCAAAACTGGGATGTGCCGGTATTCCATTGTCAAGGCCCTACAGGATGCCGGATTCGGCCAGTTCCTTCGTCACATCTTCGATGCGCTGTGTGGTCTCGCCGTTATAGGCGGCCCACTTGGCCGAATCCCACAGTTCGATGCGGTTTCCGTTACCGATCACGGCAACATCGCGCTCGAGACCCGCGAATTCGCGAAGACCCTGCGAAAGCGCGATGCGCCCCGCCGAGTCAAGATCGGTCTCGATCGCTCCGGAAGTGAAGAACCGGCGGACCTGACGGAATCGAGGATCGAAATCGTCCTGCTCCATCAATCGGTCGACGAACGCCTGGTACTCCTCGGCGGACTGGACGTAGAGGCAGTCGCCAAGACCCTTGGCGACAACAAGACGCCCCGTCATCTCCGCCCGATACTTGGCAGGCAGCGACAGGCGCCCCTTGGCGTCCAGCGTGTGCTGGTACTCGCCTAGAAACATCCCGTCCCTCCTGGCTCCTCCGGGATCACATTCGGGCACCCCTGCGTGCCCCGATGGCACAACACTATGCCACTTCATCCCACTTTGCAACACTTTTTCCCACTAGGTGACACCCAACGACACGCCGCCCCACCTGACCACTCTCGGCCCCTCGCCCGCGAACCTTTGACCGCTATGGTGCGTCTGACGAATACAAGGCAGGAATCGGGCGTTGACAGCGGAATAAGGAAGCGACGGACCGCGTGGGCAGTTGCCCGAACGAGGCGCGGGCGATAGAATCCAGGAGTACCCGCAGGCGCGATGGAGGTGAACAACCCCTATGTCAGGATTCGCACCAATGGGCTTCAACGTCGCGAGCATCGTGTTCAACATGCTGCTTGTCGCTTTCTTCGCGGTATGCGCGATAGGCATCGGTTTCCTCGTGTACGCTGCAAAGCAGCTCAAGGCACGTGAGGACGACGCCAAGTAGCACCGCACCACCCGCACTCTCGACGTCCCGATACGCCTGCATGTGCCAGGTGTGTCGGGGCGTTGCCGTTTCCCCACAGGACGGCGGCGTCGTCGATCAGGTGACCTGAGGAGGACGCCATGAGCACGAAGCGGGAACGGACCAGAACGGCACAGCGCGCCATCGTGCTCGTCCTGGCACTGATGCTTGTAGCGGGTGCCGCCGGCTGCGCCGCGGTGGACGAATACGCGCAGGTCGCACGCGACACCAGTGCCGGCAGCGCGAGCAGCGGGCCACAGCTGGGAGCCCCCACTGACGGCGGCACGACGACCTCAGAGGGTGCGGACATGGCATATGCGCCGGATGCCGGCGTGGCCAAGAGCGCGCCACTCCCTGCGGGTGACGTCGCCAAAGGCATCGCCGAGGAGGATCGCCTCATCATCCGCAACAAGACGCTGCGTCTTGAGGTCACCACCATCGTGGACGCGATCGACTCCATTCGCGGGATCGCCAAGAAGCATGAGGGCGTTATCACCAACATGCAGGTCGCCTCGGACACCGAAGGGCCGATCTACCGCTACGAGGACACCGGCTCCCCCTCCGACGGCGCGGCGCTCAGCGGCTGGATCACGGTGCGCGTTCCCGTGGACACGTTCGACGCGTTCGTGGCCGAAGTCTCACAGGTGGGGACCGTCAAGTACCAGGCCGAATCCAGCGACGACGTCACTCAGGAGCATGTGGACATGAAGGCGCGTCTGGACAACCTCCGCGCCGAGGAGAAGCGGCTCCGCGAGTTCTTCGATAAGGCCAAGAACGTGAACGAGATGCTCGCCATCGAGCAGGAGCTCGCCCGTGTTCGCGGCGAGATCGAGAGCCTTGACGCGCAGGTACAGTACCTTGAGCGCCAGGCCGCCATGGCGACCGTGACCATCGACCTCTCGGAACCCCGGGACATCATCAGGCCCGAGGGCGACACCTGGGGCTTTGGAGACGCGGTCACCACAGGCTTCCGCGGCGCGGCCGTAGCCATCAAGATCCTCATCGTGCTCGTGATCGCGCTCGCCCCCTACATCGCCATCGGCGTCGCGCTGTTCTTCTTGATCCGGGCGCTCGTGCGGCGGCGGCGTGCGCGCAAGGCGGCGCGCGCGACAGCCGTCGAACCCGGACCCGACACGACACCGGAGCAGTGAGCGTGCTGCGTCCGGCCATCAAGATCCCGCTGTGGGCGGCGGCCGTGATCCCGGTCGCCGCCTACGTGATCCGTTCGGTGGCGCGCGGTATGGACTTCGCGCCCGACCTACCAGCCGACGCGATCGTCTTTGGGGCGCTCGTCCTCGTGATCGCCGCGGCCGCCATCGCGCGCCGATCGCGCGCGTGAGCGCCACCGGACTACCCCTTCTCGTAGGGCACGCCGGAGGCTGCGGGAGCAACCGCTCTACCGATGACGCCGGCGAGCACCACGACGGTGAGCACGTACGGCAGCATCAGGAAGAACTGTGGCGGGATGTCGATCTGCCCCCGGAAGATCTGGAGCTTGATCTGCAGCGCATCGGCAAAGCCGAAGAGCAGCGAGGCAAGGTACGACCCCACCGGCGTCCAGCGACCGAAGATATTGGCGGCAAGCGCGATGAAACCGCGGCCGTTCGTCATGTTCTCGGTGAAGCTTCCAACCTGCTCAAGCACGAGGTTCGCGCCGGCCAGACCGGCAAGCCCGCCGCTGATGAGGACTGCGACCCAACGCACGGCTGACACACGGACTCCGACGGTGTCGGCGGCACGCGGGTGCTCGCCCACCGCACGGAGCCGCAGACCCCACCGTGTGCGGTAGAGCGCCCACTGGGCGATGACGGCGATGATGATCGTCATGTACACGATCGGCGTGTGGGAGAACACGATCGTGTTGAGCCACGTCCAGACCGTGCCGAAGAAGCCCGGGCCTCCGTCGGGAAAGTCGAACACCGGCCGAAGCATGTTGGGTACCGGGTCGGTGGTACCGGGGTGGCCGTAGAGGAGCTCCATCAGAAAGCCCGTGACCCCGAGCGCGAGGATGTTGAGTGCGGTGGCCGAGACCACCTGGTCGGCGTTAAGGTTGATGGATGCGAATGCGTGAATCGTGGAGACGAGCACGCCGGCGGCGATCGCCGCCAGCATCCCGAGCCACGGATTGCTCGTCGCCAGTCCCACGACAGCGCCCGCGAAGGCGCCGGTGAGCATGATGCCTTCGAGCGCGATGTTCACAACACCCGAGCGCTCACAGATGGTGCCGCCGATCGCAGCGAGTGCGAGCGGCGTTGCCATGCGCAGCGCCGACGCGAACAAGTCCGGTGTGATGATGTCACCCAGCACGGCTGACCGCCTCCTTCTGTCGCCGCTTGATGAACCATTGGATCACGCTTTCGGCCGCAATCAGGAAGATCACGAGCGCCTGGATGATGAGGATGATCTTCTGCGGCACATCGGCCTCAAGCTGCATCAACCCAGAGCCCGCCGACAAGGCGCCGAAAACGATGGCGGCAGGGATCACACCGATCGGATTCTTCTTGGCCACAAGTGCGACGGCGATACCGGTGAATCCGAACCCCGATGAGAACTGGTCGAAGATCTTGTAGTGGACGCCCATGACCTCGATGGCGCCCGACAACCCGGCGAGTGCGCCCGAGATGCAAAGCGCCTTGACGATGGTCCCCTGAACCGAGACCCCGGCCGTTTCGGACGCCATAGCATTGAACCCGACGGCGCGTGCCTCGTACCCGAGCGTCGTGTACTTGAGGATCGCCCACACCACGACAGCGAATGCGATCGCAACAAAGATGCCCATGTGCGCGCGGCCGAGACGCAGGAACGGCATCGCCTCAAGCGTCGCATCCGAGAAGAGCGTCTGGATGCGGGGCAGCTGCGCTCCCGGTCCGATGGCGACCGTCTGGGGAATCTGCCCGGGCGCCTTGAGTGGGCCGACGACCAGCCACGAAACGATGTAGCGCCCGATGTACGTGAACATCATCGTCGTGATGACCTCGTGCGCACCGATACGCGCCTTGAGTATCGCGGGGATGAACGCCCACGCCGCGCCGGCGGCCATCGCTCCCAGCAGCAGCGTTGGCACCGCCGTGTACCACGGCCAACTCGTCACGACCACGCCCAGGTACGCCGCGGCCAGGCCACCCATGAACAGCTGGCCTTCGGCGCCGATGTTGAACAACCCCGCGCGGAAACCGTAGGCGACGGCAAGTCCAGTGAAGATGAGCGGCGTAGCGCGAAGCAGGGTGTCACCGATGGCCTTGGGGGTACCGAACGAACCCTTATACAGGGCTGCGAACGCGGCGATGGCGTCGTATCCCGACGCCCACATGATGATCGAACCGATCCCGATCGCGACGATGACCGAGATGAGCGGCGCACCCAGCTTCTGAGCCATGCCCATCCACGCGCGCTGCTCGGGCAGCGCCTCGCGCGACTCGCTCATCGGTCACCTCCGGTCATCTCGACGACCCCGGACTCGGGCGATTGAAGCTTTGAGCCACCGCCGCCGGTCATGTACAGACCAAGCGTCTCGTCGTCTGCCTCACCCGCCGCGAACTCCTTCACGATCCGACCTTCGTAGATGACAAGGATGCGGTCCGCGAGGGCAAGGACCTCCTCCAGCTCAAGGCTGACGAGCAGGATCGCCTTGCCCGCCTCGCGCTCCTTGAGAATCTGCCGGTGCACGAACTCGATCGCGCCCACGTCGAGCCCTCTGGTCGGCTGCGCCGCAACCAGGAGCTCGGGGTCGCGACCGATCTCCCTGGCCACGACGACCTTCTGCTGGTTTCCCCCCGAGAGCGCCGAGGCAAGGACGCGCTCCGACGGCGTGCGGACGTCGTAGTCCTCGATCCGCTTCTTGGCCATCTCGGTGATGGCGGCGGGATGCATGATCCCATGCTTCGAGTACGGAGCCATTCGGTGATCGCCGAGCATCATGTTCTCGGCAAGTGTGAACTCCAACACGAGTCCTCGCCTGTGGCGGTCCTCGGGTATGTGCGAAACGCCGGCCTCGATGGAGGCGCGTGCGCTGGCATGCGTTATGTCCTTGCTCTTGAGCTCGATGCGGCCCGATGCGGGGCGCCTAAGTCCCACGATGGCCTCGACGATCTCGCGCTGTCCGTTGCCGTCAACGCCGGCGATCGCCACGACTTCGCCGCCGCGCACGGTGAACGTAACGCCCTTGACCGCCTCGAGCCTCCGGTCGTCCATCACGTGAAGGTCCTGCAGCTCCAAGACGGCCTCGCCCGGCGAATGCGCGCCCTTCTCAACCCGTAGCACGACGTCGCGGCCGACCATCATACGGGCCAGGCCGACCATGTCGGTGTTCGCAGGCCGGGTCTCCCCCACCAGCTTCCCATCGCGCATCACCAGGATGCGGTCGGCCACAGCCATGACCTCTTCGAGCTTGTGGGTGATGAATACGGCCGAGAGTCCCTCGTTAACGAGCGAGCGAACGACCGAGAAGAGCTCCTTGACCTCCTGCGGGGTGAGAACCGCGGTCGGCTCGTCTAAGATGAGCACTCGCGCACCCTGGTAGAGCGCCTTGAGGATCTCGACACGCTGCTGCATGCCGACCGAGAGATCCTCTATCTTCTCGTCGGGGTCGACCTTTAGTCCATAGCGCTCGGATATCTCACGGACCCGCTTGCGCGCGGTGTCGAAGTCGATGATTCCGAACTTGCCAGGTTCGCGACCCAGCACGATGTTCTCGGTGACGGTGAGCGGCTGGACCAGCATGAAGTGCTGGTGCACCATGCCTATCCCGAGGTCGATCGCATGCCGCGGCGATTTGATCTTCACCGCTTTGTCGTCAACGAGCACCTCTCCCCCGTCCGAGGAAAGCAGCCCGTACACGACGTTCATAAGCGTCGTCTTCCCGGCGCCGTTCTCTCCAAGGAGTGCGATGATCTCGCCCTTGTCCAGGGTCAGCGAAACCCTGTCGTTGGCTACAACCCCGGGAAAGATCTTTGAGATCTCCCTCAGTTCGAGTACCGACATGGTCGTCCTCTCGCCCACAGACACCCACTACACTGGAGAGGCGGTCGGATTTGACCGGCCGCCTCTCCAGTGTAGTGAACGGAGGGGCCGCACGCACGCGTGCGACCCCTCCGATTCATGCTGGCTCTACAGAGTCTCGGGGACCGTAACGGCGCCGCTTGAGATATCATCGCGGGCCTTCTTGACTGCGTCCTTGATCGTCTGCGGGACCTTGGAGTCGAAGTCGTGGAACGGCGCGAGGTCCACGCCGCCTTCCTTGAGGCCAAAGTACTGGATCTGGCCACCGGGGAAGGATCCATCGACCATCGCCTTGATCGTCTCGAACACGGCGGTGTCAACGCGCTTCATCATCGAAGTCAGCATGACGTCACCCGAGCCCGGAACGGTCTCGTACTGGTCGGCGTCGACACCGATGAAGAGGGCGCCCTTGTCCTTGCAGGCCTCTATCGTGCCAAGGCCCACGGCACCGGCGGCTGCGTAGATGACGTCAGCCTTCTTCTCGATGAGCGAGTAGCCGAGCTCCTTGCCCTTCGCCTGGTCGGTGAAGTTGCCGGCGTACAGCGAGATCACCTGAACGTCGGGGTTCACGGACTTGGCGCCGGCGATGAATCCAGCTTCGAACTTCTTGATGAGCGGGACATCCATGCCGCCGATGAAACCGATGACGTTGTCGTCATTGATCTTGTCAGAGACCGCCTTTTCCTTGGTAGCCAGACCGGCAACGACTCCGGCGAGGTAGCTACCCTCCTGCTCCTTGAAGTTCAGACCTACGACGTTGGCCGGAACCGGGTCGAAGAACTCATCGACGCCGCCGAAGTTGACGTCCGGATACATCGTCGAGACCTTGGAGACGGTGTCGGTCATCAGGAAGCCGACAGCGAAAATGGGGCTGTAGCCCGCGCTCGCCAGCTGGTCGATGTTCGACTCGTAGTCAGTGATCTCCTTGGACTCAAGGACCTTGATCTCAACGCCGAGTTCGGACTCCGCGCGCTTGAGACCCTCGTACGACAGGTCGTTGAACGACTTGTCACCCAGACCGCCAACGTCTGTGACCATTGCGGCCTTGACGGTGGTGGTCGGGGTTTCCGTGGTCGTGCCGTCCGTCGTTCCAGTGTCCTTCTGGGCACAGCCGGGCACGAACGCTACAAGCAACGTCAGTGCGAGTGCAACTGCCAGGACCTTGCTCCACTTACTGTTCACGCTACGATCCGCCTCCTCATATACCGCATTCGGTACACCGCTATAGATTCTACCCCTACAGCTGGGGTGCTACCACAAACCTTTCCAGGGACTTTCGCCGTATAGAGCCTCGCCTGGGCCCTGCTAGCGTAGCCGCGCACGGGGGTGCGTGGAGAGGTACTCCTCCATGATGTGCGTGCGATCTACGTGCGTGTAGATCTGAGTGGTGGAGATGTCGGCGTGCCCCAGCATCTCCTGCAATGCGCGAAGATCGGCACCACCCTGCAGCATGTGCGTGGCGAAGGAATGACGCAGTGTGTGGGGGTGCAGGTCCAGACCCGCACGCCCGCCATACGTGCGCACGATTCCAAACACCGCCTGCCGTGACAACCGTTGTCCTCGTCGGTTCACGAACACGGCGGTCGGGTCTTGCCGCACGGTCGTCTTCTTGGCCTTCAGGTACGGACGCCCGTGCGCAAGGTACTCGCGAAGCGCCTGGTCTGCGGCGCCACCGATGGGCACGAGACGCTCCTTGCTGCCCTTGCCGAAGACGCGCACAAGGCCGGTGTCGAGGTCGAGAGCCGTGGCATCCATACCGATGAGCTCGCTCACCCGAAGGCCACACCCGTACAACACCTCGAGGATCGCGCGATCGCGATAACCGGCGGGGTCCGACGGAAACGGTTGCGAGAAAAGCCGGTCGATGTCCTCGATCGAGACCGCCTCCGGCAGCCTCGTCGGAACTTTCGGAAGCGGGAGACTGGCGGTGGGGTTGTCGTTCGTCGCACCGTCACGAACAAGGAAGCGGTAAAACGACTTGATGGCGGCCGCGTTGCGCTCGATGGTACTGGGCGCGAGACCCGCGTCTCGCAGGCGCCGGAGATGCTCGGTGATGTCGTCACGGGATGCGGCCGTAGGTGCGACCGACCTGCTTTCGAGCGTCTGGGAGTAGCGGGCAAGGTCCCGACGGTACGCCGCGATGGTGTTGGGCGAAGAACCCCGCTCAACGGCGAGGTATGCAAGAAAGTCAGTGATGCTGGGGTCCATGTGCCGATTGTACGGCAGAGGGCCCTGCACGAACGAGTGCGACCCCGGGTGCGTGCGCGGGGGATCCGGCTTCAACGCACGGCACATGGCCGGTGAACGAGCGAGGGCGGCCCCGTTGGGACCGCCCGCGAACGACAGCGTCAGCGTTAGACGAGCTTCTCCAGCGGGGTGTAGTTCATTCCGTGCGCCTCCGCGACGCCCTTGTACGTGATCTTGCCGTCCAGGACGTTGACGCCCTTGGCCAGCGAGGCGTCGTCCTTGACCGCCTGCTTCCAGCCCTTGTCGGCGATCGCGAGGCCGTAGCGCAGCGTGGCGTTGGTGAGCGCCATGGTGGAAGTGTTGGGCACCGCGCCAGGCATGTTCGCGACACCGTAGTGCAGCACACCGTCCACGAAGAAGGTTGGGTCGGCATGCGTGGTCGGGTGTGTGGTCTCGATGCAACCGCCCTGGTCGACCGACACGTCCACCACGACCGCAGCCGGCTTCATGTTGGGAAGCATGTCCTTGGTCACGAGGAACGGCGTCTTCGCGCCCGGCAGGAGCACGGCGCCGATGACCAGATCCGCGCCGTACACGGCGGTCTCGATGTTGTGCTTGCTGGAGTAGACGGTGCGGATACGGTTGCCCCAGATCTCGTCGAGGTAGCGCAACCGGTCGAGGTTGACGTCCATGATCGTCACCTGAGCGCCCATGCCCATTGCAACGTAGGCCGCGTTGGTGCCCACGACGCCGCCACCGAGAACCACGACACTGGCTGGCATGACGCCGGGAACGCCACCCATAAGCACGCCGCGACCGCCGAACGTCTTCTGCAGATACGTCGCGCCGACTTGAGCGGCCATGCGACCCGCAACTTCCGACATGGGAGCAAGAAGCGGCAGTGTGTGGTTGGGCAACTCCACCGTCTCGTAGGCGATTCCGACTGCGCCGGATTTGATCAGACCCTGAGTCTGGGCAAGATCGGGGGCGAGGTGCAGGTAGGTGTAGAGGATCTGACCGGGACGGAGCATGTCGATCTCGGCAGCCTGCGGCTCCTTGACCTTCACGATCATGTCCGCGCGCTCAAAGACCTCGGCTGCGGCATCGACGAGCTCGGCACCGGCTCCGGCGTACTCGCCGTCAGCAAAAGAGGAACCCTCCCCCGCTGCCTTCTCAACCAGAACGGTGTGACCGTGCGTGACAAACTCGCGCACGCCGCCGGGGGTCATGCCAACACGGAACTCGTTGTTCTTGATTTCCTTAGGTACGCCGATGATCACGGTCGTATCCCTCCTGCCGTGGGTAGAATGCGGTCACCTTTGCATAGCGTTTGCCGTCGTCTGGTCTGAGCACTGCATAGACCGCGCGAGGCGGACTCGAACAGTGTATCGCGTGTCTTGTCGCGCGCAAGTACGCCCCGCGGACCGCACGTGTATAGAACCATCAGCATCTGCCGCGAATCCGCATGAAGCGACCCCGAGTTCAGTCCTGCAGGCACATGCCCGCGGCGACGATCCCACCGGCGCACCCCGCAGCGAAGAAGACGGGGTCGTCATCGGGAGTGCGTCCCATGGATCGCATCGGCACGCCGCGCGTATCCGGCAGTGCGCCAACTGGAACGTCCACGCGAGTGTGCCGCCTCCAGACGCCGGCGTGATCGAGCGCCGCCTCCACTCCCTCCGCGTGCTCCGGCGGAATGACGGGCATGGCGACGGTCGCGCGAGCCAGCGCCACGCGTCCGAGGGCGACGAGCGAGTGGTGGCTGACGCCATGATGGCGCGCACGAGCGTCAGCGAATGACATGCGCAGCACCGCCACGGGTCGGCCGCCGAGCGCAGCCACCGCGTTGATCGCCTCCCCCGCCGCAACGCCACCGTGTCCGAACGGGGTTGCCGTCCCGGTCATGCCAGGACCCAGCGCCACGATCGTGACATCGGCAAGCGCGACATGCTTGGCGGCGAGAAGCGCCGAGTGCAGTGTGACGGTCTCGAATTCGCCGCCAAAGGCCTGGCCCGCGGTGATGGTCGCGTCGAGCAGCCCGACAGCGCGCATCTCGGCCACAAGGTCCGAAAGCGCAAGCGGAAGCGAGGCGCCGTCGGTCATGACGTACGCGATGCGGAGCGCGGCAGCACGCTCCTTGATCGCTGCTGCCACAGGCAGGATCTGGCTGTGAAGGCCGCAGCACACCACGGGCATGCCATCCAGGTCCGAGGCCTCGGCCATGAGATCGGCGTACTCGCTCGCCTCCTCCTCGACCGAGAGCACGTCGCGTTGCAGCGGCGAGTACCGCATCTTCATGATGTGACCGCCCGAAGGGTCCTGGAGCATGGAGCCGCTGCCCGCTCGCGCCACGACGAAGTGCACGCCGCCCGTGCCCAGCTCAAGGTCGACCGCAGTGGTGTTGAGCAGCACCTGCTCGCCGACCTCGCAGGCTCCCGAGAGCGCCGTGTAGACGATCGCGATGGCCTCGGCGTGGTCGAGCACAACGACGACCCGCTGGATCCCGGGTCTCTCATCGGCGATACGGACGACCTCGGCCCAGACCAGTCTCATCGATGCCTCCCGTCGCGGAGTCTTAAGAACGCACCTTCTTGTACGCGACGGCGGCGCCCACGAAATCGCGGAACAGCGGCGCCGGACGCGTGGGACGGCTCTTGAACTCGGGATGGCCCTGGTTGCCCAGGAACCAGGGATGATCAGGAAGCTCGACCATCTCCACGAGCTTGCTATCAGGGGACACGCCGCTCACGATCATGCCGGCGTCGATGAGCTTCTGGCGATACGCGTTGTTGACCTCGTAGCGATGGCGGTGGCGTTCGTAGATGACCTCCTGGCCATACGCCTGCCAGCCCTTGGTGCCCGGCTCGACCTTGCAGGGGTACGAACCGAGCCGCATGGTGCCGCCCATCTCCCGAACGTCCTGCTGCTCGTGCATGAGGTCGATGACCGGGTGCTCCGTAACGGGGTCGAATTCGCTTGAATTGGCGCCCTCCAGCCCGGCCACGTTGCGGGCGAACTCGGCGACGGCCACCTGCATACCCAGGCAGATGCCGAAGTACGGCACCTTGTTCTCGCGTGCGAAGCGCGCGGCGCGGATCTTGCCCTCTATGCCGCGGATGCCGAAGCCACCGGGCACAAGGATGCCGTCGAAGCGCGTGAGCACCTCGTCGACCTCATCAGGGGTAAGGCTTTCGGCGTCGACCCAGTGCACGTTGACCTTGTGGTCGTGATAGATCCCGCCGTGGCTGAGCGCCTCGATGACCGAGAGGTACGCATCGGGAAGCTGGACGTACTTGCCGACGAGCGCGATGTCCACCTCGTCGGTGATGTTCTGGCGATGTTCCACGAACGCCTGCCACTCGGTTAGGTCGACCTCGCCGCACTCAAGCTGCAGGCGGTCGATGACCATGGCGTCCAGCCCCTGCTCGTGCAGCGTGAGCGGCACCTCGTAGATGCTGGGCGCGTCCATGGCCGAGACGACCGCGGCCGGCTCGACATCACAGAACAGAGCGATCTTGCGGCGGATACCAACGTCGATCGGTCGGTCCGACCGGCAGACGATGAAGTCGGGCTGGATACCGATAGACCGTAGCTCCTTGACCGAGTGCTGCGTCGGCTTGGTCTTGAGTTCGGACGACGCCGAGATGTACGGCACGAGGCTGACGTGGATGTAGCACACGTTGTCGCGGCCGCGATCCTTGCGAAGCTGACGGATGGCCTCGAGGAACGGCAGTGACTCGATGTCGCCAACGGTGCCGCCGACCTCGGTGATGATGACGTCGGGCTGGGTCTGCTCGGCAAGCCTGATGATGCGGTCCTTGATCTCGTTGGTCACGTGCGGGATGACCTGCACGGTACCGCCAAGGAAGTCGCCGCGCCGCTCCTTGCCGATGAGCGTCTGATACACGGACCCCGCAGTGACGTTGCAATCACGCGAAAGTGACTCATCGACGAAGCGCTCGTAGTGTCCGAGGTCGAGATCGGTCTCTCCGCCATCGTCGGTAACGAACACCTCGCCGTGCTGGAACGGGCTCATGGTGCCAGGGTCGACATTGAGATAGGGGTCGAGCTTCTGGATGGTTACTTTAAGCCCGCGCGATTTGAGAAGTCGCCCGAGCGACGCTGCGGTGATTCCCTTGCCGAGTGATGAGACCACGCCACCGGTAACGAAGATATGCTTTGTCGCCATGCCCTGGATCAGGCCTCCCTTGAGTCGTGGTCTTCTCTAGGATGATACCGCTTGGCGCCGACATCCGTTGGCACTTGTGCGGACGATTCCGGTGATTCCGGTGATTCGGCGATCGGCGGGTCCAGCGGCAGCCGTCCGAGCGAGTCGAGCCACGCCAGCAGAGTGGTTCGCTCGATGAGCGCCGAGAACGAGACGTGCTCGGAGAGCAGGTTGAGCCCGAGGAGAACCGCGGCGTAGACGGCAAGCGCCCACAGCGGGAGTCCCGCGACGATGAACATCCCCGCTAGCACGCCCATCGCGTTCGCGCCGGCGTCCCCGAGCATGCCCTCTTCGCCCAGGTCGTACCGCCAAACAGCGAGAACGGGTCCAAGCAACATGATCGACAGCACCAGGAGTTCGACAAGCGGACTCCGAACGCCCACGAACCGCATCGCGACCGGACCCAGGCCGAGCACCACCGAGATCACCCCAGCGAGAGCGAGAACGCTGTAGACCTTGAGCGCGCGGCCGGGACGAAGGTCGGTGAGGTTGACGAAGTTGGACGTGAGGGAGATAGCCGCCGCCGCCAGCAAGGCGGGAAACACGACCTGGATGCCACCGCGCCACCCCGCTCCCCAGGGGGAGATGTCGGACAACACGAACGAGACGACCACACTTGCAGCGCCGATGCCGATGAGCTTGAGGCCACCGGTCGTCAGGCGGCCGTTGATGAGCGCCATCAGATGACCGCGGAATCCGCGTGCTTCGGAGGATCCGAGGGCGTCGTCCACCATACCGAGCGCGAACGCCACAAGCGCAAGCGGACCGGCGAGCGTGAAGACCGTGGCGGTCGCCACCGCCGGAAACGCGCTTACCGATACGGTGCCGACGATGATCGCGCATCCCGCCCACACGAGCCACGCCAGGCCGAGCCCCAGGAAGACCTGGCGGCCGCGGTAGTTGGTCACGAACGCCCGCTCGCTCGTGCGCAGCGCAGGAGCGAGCATGGCCACGAACCCCCACGGCACGACGTAGCCCAACACACATGCCAGAACGATCGCCAAGAGCGCGTCCAACAGGCTCACCGGACCGATCCCTCCTCGGCTTCAGGAACGAGCATGAGCATCACGGTGGCGCCCGCAAGATACAGCAGGATGAGCGCGAGCACGACAACACCCGAATCCTCGACCACCATCCCGACCGCGCCGCCGGCAAGGCCTGCGACGATCGCCGCGGCAAACACGGGATAGCGCTCCAGCATCGTGCGAAGGCGGCCAAGGGGACGGACGCGAAGATAACCGAAGCCGATAGCGAGCAGAAGCACGATCGCCGGCAACGGCGAGCCCGTGAAGATGCGCAGACTGGTGGCCGCACGCGACGCGAGGAGTTGGACGAGTCCGCCGCCCGAGACGTCCTCGACCGCGCGTGAGATGTGAGTAGCATCCGGCATGAGCCGGGACAGTAGCACGACCGCACCGACGGCACCGACGACCGCGACGAGAGTGAAGACGGCGTCCTTGAGCCGAACGCGCCGACGCTCAGCAGCCACGTACAGCGCAGCGAACGTGAACGTTCCCCACACCGCGACGACAGCGTTCGCACCAAGGAACGGGGCCGCCGCGACCGCGACCGCCACAGCGCCCGCGATGGCGATCGTCCTGCGGCGGACGGGGTCCGGGGCATCGGCAGCGTCCAGTTCGAGTGCGATCCCCGTGACGAGGGCGCCCACGAGGATGGCGGCCCCTTCGTTGCCAAGACCGTAGAAGCGGAAGGCGGACACGGGCGAGTACGAGAACGCACTGGAGACCGTGAGCGGCGCTCCTGCGAGCTGGTCGATAGCGACCACAGCGGCGGTGACGATGCTGGCGAGCGAAACGCCCGCGGCGGTCCCCCACCGGTGCCAGGCGAACTGCGAGAAAAGCCACACGAGACCACCGGTGGCAAAGAGCAGCGATACGGTCCGTTCGGGACTGGCCGGGTAGCGGTCCACCACGTGCAGCAGCGTGCCGGCAGCCGGCACGCACAGCCCGAAGAGGATCGCCCGCCGCATCACCGTCGACCAGTACCCGAAGCGAGCGCTCGTACGCGCCTTCTCCGCAAGCCACCAGCCGCCCAGGATCAGCAGTGTCATAAGAACCGTGTAGACGCTTTGCAGTGGACGCCGAAGGCCCTCCATGGCCAGAAGCGCCGACTCGACGCGCGCCAGGTGAGCCACGCGTTCTGAGCCGGTCATCTTGTCGGACGCTACCGAGACGCCCGTTGATGCGTCCGACGCGTCCCCGGCATCCGCGACCACGCGAACGGTGGCGACGATGTCTTCATCGGTGACAAGGCCCGCCCTGCGCGTGCTCGCACTCTCAAGCAGACCGGGAGCATACGCCTCGCCGCTCACGATCACGACGCCGGGCGACGTCGCGGTCGGGACCGAGAGGACCACCACGGTGGACGCGGCCGACGCGCTCGAGACGGCATCGGCGATCTCACGGTCCACCGCGCCAGGTGCGCCGGTCGCCCGGCGCGTGCCGACCGTCCGCCCTCCGGTCACGTCAAGCTCACCAAGGAGTGTCTCGGCCGACGCCGGATCCCGCGAGACGAGCAGCCCGATCGCAGAGCGCTGCGCCAGGTCCGAGGTGAACGGCATGTCTCCCGAGACCACGTCCGCCCAGTCCAGGCCGGTGCTCTCCACGACGACGACGTCTGTGGGAGCGGGCGCGGGGGGTGTCGGCACACCGTGGCAGCCCGACAGCGACAGGAGCATCACGAGCGCGACGGCTACGATGACGACCTTCGGCTTCATGTCACGTTCCCCTCCTGCCGGTTTCGGACATACGTCAAGCCGGATCACGGCTTGGGGATTTGAGCCCGGTAACGCTCGCATGCGCGGAGTTGGGTGCCCGTCAGCAAGTATACCGGAAGACGACGTCCACACCACGAACGAGCGTCGTATGTGGCGGCTCCGTTACAATCAGGGCGCACGCCAGCGACCAAGGAGTCCCGATCGCCGCAAAGCCATCCATAGCCCGTTCCACCGCGATGATGTCCGTCTCGACCATGGTGTCGCGACTGACGGGCTTCGTGCGTACGTGGGCCATGGCCTACGCGCTCGGTCTCACGGCGATCGCGGATTCGTACGACATAGCCAACAACCTTCCCAACATGCTGTTCGAGCTGCTCGCCGGGGGTGTCCTGTCCTCGGTGTTCATCCCGCTGTTCATGGAACAGCTGCAGAAGAACGGCGACGAGGACGCGTCGCGATTCGCAAGCTACGTCCTCAACATCATCGTGATCGTACTCGGCGCGGTGGCGCTTCTAGGCACCATCTGGCCCGAGCCGTTCGTCCGGACGCAGACACTGACGGTCTCGCCTGAGAAGGCATTGCTCGCCACATACCTGTTCCGCTTCTTTGCCGTTCAGATCGTGTTCTACGGCGCCGGTCTCGTGTTCACCGGCGTGCTCAACTCGTACCGTAAGTTCCTCGCGCCGGCGATCGCGCCGATCTTCAACAACATCGTGGTCACGGTCGTGATCCTCGGCTTCTACGTGCCGTTCCGCGACACGCGCCCCCAGCTTGCGATCGCGGCACTCGCTGTGGGTACCACGCTCGGGGTACTCGCGATGGCGATCGTACAGATCCCCTCCGTGTTCAAGGTCGGATTCCGCTACACGGCGCGCATCGACTGGCACCATCCGGCGCTCAAGAAGGTCGCCGTCAAGATGGGTCCCACGCTCATCTACGTGGTCACCAACCTGGTTGCGGTGACCTTCCGTACCAACTTCGCAATGGCCACAGGCGACGGCGGCCAGGCGGCTCTGCGATACGCCTGGCAGTTCTACCAACTGCCGTATGGCATCTTCGCGGTCGCGTTGGCCACGGCCATCTTCCCCGAGCTTGCGGAGCGCGCTAGTGCGAAGGACTGGGCAGGCTTCAAGGCCATGTTCGCGCGGGGCTTCCGCTCCACCGCGGTGCTCATCATCCCGCTCGCGACGATGCTGGCCGTACTCTCCCGGCCCATCATCACACTCTATCGTGCCGGCCGATTCACTGCCGAGGACGTCCCGATCGTGGCCGGGGTCCTCATGTGGTGGGCGATCGGCCTCTTCTTCTTCGCGGCGTATATGTTCGTGCTCAAGACGTTCTACTCTCTTCAGGACACGCGCACTCCGATGACCACCAACATCGTCGCGACGGTGATCCACGTTGCGCTCTACGCCGGCCTCACCACCGGCGCGTTCGGCATCCCGGGTCTCGGCATCGTCGGCATCCCTATCGCCGACGGCATCTTCTTCGCGCTCCACTTGACCGCACTCACGCTGTTGCTCCGCCGCAAGATCGGCGGATTCGACCTGAGAGGTATCGCATCCGCACTGGTGCGTGTGCTCGTCGCGTCCGCCGTGGGCGGCGTGGCTGCCTGGAGCGTGCTCGCACTCACCGCGCCGCTCGCGAGTGGTGCGGGGTTCCTCGTCCAGCTCGCCGTCGCTGGTGTCGTCGGCATCGGCATCACGTACGGCGTCGCGGCAGCCATCGGCGTTTCCGAGGTCCGCGCGGGGGCCGACAGGCTGCGCCGCCTGCTCGCGCGCGGCAAGACGGCGTGACATGCGCGTCGTCGCCCTCATACCCGCCCGCAACGAAGCCGCCCGCGTCGCCGACACCGTGCGAGCCGTGCTCGCCATCGAGGGAGTGACCCGGGTCCTCGTCATCGATGACGGCTCCACAGACGCCACCTCCGACGAAGCGCGCGGCGCAGGCGCCGAAGTCGTCCGCCTCGGACGCAACGCAGGTAAGGGCGGAGCGCTTAACACGGGCCTGTACCGGGTGCGCGAGGACGCCGACGTCCTGCTCCTGCTCGATGCCGATCTGGGTCAGACCGCCTCGGAGGGCGCTCGTCTGCTCGTGCCGGTACTCGCCGGGGATGCCGACATGACTATCGGCCAGCTGCCCAAGCCACCCGGATCGGGCGGATTCGGGCTCGTCAAGGGCCTGGCGCGCTGGGGCATCCGGAGGCTTGGAGGCGGATTCGACGCCACGGCGCCCATATCCGGGCAGCGAGCGCTCAGCCGTGCCGCGTGGCAGGCGGCAACGCCATTCGCATCAGGCTACGGCGCCGAGGTGGCCCTGACGGTGCGCGCGCTACGCGCACACATGCGTGTCGTCGAAGTCCCGGTTGAGATGGCGCATGCCGCCACCGGCAAGGACCTGGCGGGTTTTGCACATCGCGGGCGGCAGTTCCTGCAGATCGCGCTTGCGCTCATCAAGCTCGCCGCGCAGCGCTAGCGCCCGCCGCAGTGCTACTCGGTAGCCTTCACCTGGGGAGCGGGATACACCGCATCCACACCAGAGCCAACACCGTAGTAGCCGGTCGCCCGGTTCGATAGCAGCCAGACCAGGCTGAACGCACCCTGCGGCGCGTCGATATCGTCAACAGCCGACAATCCGCGGTCGACAGCCTCGGCAGCCACCCCCGTCACCTGACTGGTCGCCTCGGCACCGACCACCGTCACGCCGCCCTCGTCGAACGCCTGCGCCATCGCCACGGCGACGACGTCGGGTTCGCCCGAGAAGGCCGCCATCAGCACACACGCGTCCACCGTGGTCGTCGCCGAAGCTCCACGCACAGTGAGTTCACCCGCATCCACGAGCAGGTCTGTGACCGGATGCTCGCCCTCGAGTAGCCACTCGGCCGCCATGCGGTCTGCGGCGGCCTTTCCGATCGCGTCGGGTGTGCCCGATACGCCCGCGCCCAGGAGCGACACAAGCCCATCGGGAGTCTGATCGCCTAATCCCAGTTGCGCTGATTCAAAGGTGAAGACAACGGGGGTACCCCCAGCGTTCTCGATCGCCGTCACGGCGGCTTCAAGGCCACTGCTTCGCCCCGAGTTGACCAGCACCGCCACGGTGCGGCCATCAAGCGCACCCGCGGTTACCGCCGGAACCACGTCGGCCGCGAACGCCCTGTCGCGCTCAAGCCCCTCGCGAAGTGACTGATTGTCCTTCTGGATGGCATCGAACTGCTTCTGGAGATCTTCCACAAGCGCCGCCGACTGCTCGTCGAGGGTTCCGCGCTCGGCCACCACGGTACCCAGCACCAGGCCGACCGTGAGCGCAAGGAACACCGCTACGAGAGAAGCAACGTGGTATCTCAGGTTGTACATGTCGACAGCTCCATCCCGGACGTCAGATGCCGATCGTGGCGCGGACTTTAAGGAGGATCAGCCAGACCAACGAACGGGCCTGGGGAGAGATCAAGACCGCGGTCGTGATCACCGTTAGCGCGGCGGCGACCAGGACGATGAGCTGCGTGGGCTTCACCGAGGCCCGGTAGAGCTTGTTTACACCCTTGGCGTCCACCAGCTTGGGACCGACCTTTAAACGCACAAGGAACGTGGATGCGGCGCCCTTGCGCCCCTTGTCGAGGTTCTCGATCAGGTTCGCGTGCGTCCCCACGGCCACGATCAGTTCGGCCCCGGCTTCGTACGCCAGGAGCAGTGCCAGATCCTCGCTTGTGCCCGCCATCGCCCAGGTCGTGCACGACAGTCCCAGTTCAGCCAGCCGCGCTTCGCCGGGCGCACGCCCGTCCGCGTACGCGTGCACCACAAGCTCCGCCCCGGCTTTGAGCGCATCGTCGGTTATCGAGTCCATGTCGCCCACGATGATGTCGGGGGTGAGCCCGAACTCGCGCAGCGCATCCGCGCCCCCATCGACGCCGATGAGGACCGGCCGCACCTCGCGGATATAGGGCAGCAGCGCGCGCAGGTCGTCTTTGTAGTCGTATCCCCGAACGACCACAAGCGCATGCCTGCCAGCGATCTGCGTTCTGGTGACCGGTGCCGAGACGCCCTCGGTCAGGAGCGTCTTGTCTCGCTCGAGATACTCCATGGTGTTCCGTGCAAAGCTTTCCAGCTGCTGGTCGAGTCCCTCTTTGGCCGCCTCCATGGCCGCTTCGACGATGTCGACGGTCAGGCGGGTACCGGATGCCACAAGCGCGCCGTTCTTGTGGATCTCACCATCGATGATCTCGATCTCGTCACCGTCGGAGACGCGGTCAAAGACCGCCTCTCCCACGTCATCGATCAATCGCACACCGCCACGGACGAGAATCAGCGGCCCGAGGTTGGGATAGGTGCCCGAGATGGACCGGGCGGCGTTGACCACGACCTCGACACCGGTCTCAAGGAGCGCTTCAGCGCTGACCCTGTCCATGTCGACGTGATCGATGATGGCGATATCGTTTCGGCCCAGGCGCTTGACAAGGTCCTTGGTTCGCCTGTCCAGCCGTGCCGTGCCTCGAAAACGCATGCGGTCCTCTCGCGGACGGATATCTCAGTCTAACAAACGCCGGAGGTCTCACTCAGGCTCTGACGGATTCCAGGAGCTCACGGGCGTGCTCAACGCCGGCCTGAGACGTACCTCCCGAGAGCATCCGGGCGATCTCGAGGACGCGCTCCTCCGCCTCGACGGCCACTGCCCCCGTAACACTGCGCCCGTTCCGGCTCTCCTTGCTGACCACGACCTGTCTATCCGCGTACGCGGCGACCTGGGCGAGGTGCGTGACCACGAGCACCTGGTGGCTCTTTGCGAGCGACGCGAGTCGGCGGCCGACCGCCAGAGCAGTCGCCCCTCCGATCCCTGCGTCTACCTCGTCAAACACCAGCACCGGGGTCTTGTCGGCGCCGCCCAGCACGTCCTTGAGAGCGAGCATCACGCGCGAGATCTCACCGCCCGAGGCTATCTTGGCCAGCGGACGGGGCGCCTCGCCCGCGCCGGAGCTGAAGAGGAACTCGATCCGCTCCGGTCCCTCCCCCGTCCATGATGCGAAGGGTATCTTGGTGACCGACACATCGAACACCGCTCCGGGAAGCGCCAGATCGTTGGCGGCAGCCGCGAGCTCGCTCGCAAAGTCGGGAATCGCGTTTCGGCGCACCTCGCTCAGATGCTCCGCATCCCTGCGTAGCGTCGCCTCGGCCGCGGCGGTACGTGCGCGTGCCGCCTCGAGCCCCGCCTCGCCTGCATCGAGCGTCTCCAGTTCGAGCGCGGCCGATGAGCGCACCGCGATGACGTCGTCGAGAGACGTTCCGTACTTGCGCTTGAGCGTGGTGAGCGCGGCAAGTCGTGTCTCGGCCGCGTCGAGCGCATGCGGATCGTGTTCGACGGACTCGGCGTACTCGCGCAGGCGCGATCCGAGCTCGTCGAGCTGCAGGGACAGAGCCTCCAGTTCTCCGGACATGCCGTCGAGGATATCGTCCAGACCGGCGACCGCATGGAGTGCGCTCACCGCTCGCGCTACGTAGTCCGAAGCGGCTTCGTCGTCCCTCAGGGCCGCCCAGGCGCCTGCCGCAGCGCCGGTGAGCTTGTCGGCGTGCCTGAGCCGCGGCAACAGAGCCTCCAGTTCGACGTCTTCCCCGGGCTTTGGGCTAACGGAGTCGATATCGGAGATCTGGAATCGCAGGTAGTCTACGCGCCGGTCACGGTCAGCAAGCGAGCCTTCAAGAGCCTCGAGCGCGGCGCGTGCATCGGCCACCGTGCGAAGCGACGCACGGTATGCGGCTTTTGCCTCCACGGCGGCCGCCCCAGCGTAGCGGTCGAGATAGCCCGCATGGCGGGCCACCGACAAGAGCGCCTGATGCTCATGCTGACCGTGCAGGTCGACGACACCCGAAAGCAGTTCGCCGAGCGCGGTGACGGTTGCCATCTCTCCGTCGATGGTGCAACGGGAGCGACCATCGGCCCCCATGCGTCGCCGAACAAGACGCTCCTGGCCGTCGATCACGAACCGACCTTCCACCAGAGCCTCATCGGCGCCTGAACGCACAAGCGTTGTGTCTGCCCGGTCGCCCAGCAGGAGCTTCAGCGCTCCGACGAGCACGGTCTTTCCCGCGCCCGTCTCGCCGGTCAAGACGGTAAGACCGTCGCCAAACTCAAGCCACACGTCCTCAACCAAAGCGAGGTCTTTCACGTGCAACTCCGCCAGCACGTCACTCACCGAGTATCTTCTCGGCCAGGACTTCGTAGAAGCCACGCCCATCAAGCTTGACCAGCTGCACGTCGTGCTCGCCGATCCAGACGCTCACCGTGTCCAGCGCCTGGCGGCACGGCACCTGATCGCCGTCCACCGTGATGCACGCTTCGGCACGGGCGGGGTTGGGACACGAGATCTCTACCCGATCGCTCGGGCCAAGCACGAGCGGCCTGGTGTGCAGCGTGTGCGCGGCCACCGGCACGAGAACCATCCCCCGCACGTCCGGCGAGACCAGCGGACCGCCCGCGGACATCGCGTACGCCGTGGACCCGGTGGGCGTGGCCACGATGACGCCGTCACACACCATCCTCCAAACGTGCACCCCGTTGACAGTCACCTCAAGCTCGACGACCCGCGAGCCGCTTCCCCTGCCCACGAAGATCTCGTTGAGCGCCTGATAGCTGCCCGCCTGGCGACCACCGATGTCGACCGACGACTGCAGCGTCTGACGGCGTTCCACGCGAGCCTCGCCGGCGAGCGCGGAGGTGAGCGCCTCGGTCATGTCGTCCTCCTCGGCACCCGAGAGAAATCCGAGACGCCCCAGGTTGACCCCGAGGATCGGAACGTCCAGACCGCCAAGGATGTGTACCGCCTTGAGGATGGTCCCGTCGCCGCCAAGCGCGACCACCAGCCCCGGGGAACCCAGATCGGAGCGTGAGACGCCGAGCATCGGCAACGCGCAAGCCTCGGCGTCCTCCGAGACCAGCGCCGGCTCGCACGTACGTTCCTGAAGCCAGCGCGCCACCACGCGCGCGGCAGCGACCGAACGCTGACTGGCCGGATTTGGAACGAGCAAGACTCGCACGTCAGTCCCCTAACGCCTCGTGCGCGGCTGCCACGATCTCGGCCGGCCGTGCATCTGTCGGCTCACCGGACGCGGTAAGCCACACCAGGAATTCAATATTACCCTCGGGCCCCTTGAGAGGCGACCACGTGAGCCCCCGGACGACCCATCCAGCTTCGTCAACGACGCGCACGATGCTCTCGAGCACATCGCTGTGGACCCGGGGGTCTCGGACCACACCCTTCTTACCGACACGGCCTTTACCGACCTCAAACTGAGGCTTAACCAGACCTATCACCGTGCCGTCGTTCCCGGCGGCCGCGATGAGGTATGGCAGGACCTGTGACAGAGCGATGAACGAGACGTCACAGACCACTATGCCGAAGGGCGCGCCGAGCGCATCGAGGTCTGCCGTGCGGATGTTGGTGCGCTCGACGACAGTCACCCTGGGGTCGTTTCGGAGCGGCCAGGCGAGCTGTCCGTAGCCGACATCCACGGCGACGACGGACACCGCGCCGCGTTGGAGAAGGCAGTCGGTGAACCCTCCTGTCGATGCCCCGACATCGATGGCGCGCACGCCGGTCACGTCGATTCCGAAGGTGTCCAGCGCTCCCTCGAGCTTGTGGCCACCGCGCGAGACGTAGCGTTGTCCCTGCGCCACGTCGATGATCGCCTCTGGAGTGACGGGTTCTCCGGCCTTGCTGAGCGGCTGACCGTCGATGCGGACTCTGCCAGCGAGGATCGCTGCCTTTGCCTGCTCCCTCGACTCGAAGAGACCCCGGCTAACGAGCTCTACGTCGGCTCTGCGACGTGTCATGTGCGCGCTCCTCGCCCTGTTCACCGCGGACGTCGACGAGCCGGCCGAGAACCGCGGACCGGACGGCTTCGGGTGTGAGTCCTATCTCGAAGAGCAACTGCTTCATCGCGCCGTGCGTCACAAAGCAGTCCGGGACCGCCAGGCGGAGGATCGCGGGGGTGAGACCCATGTCGGACAGACTCTCCATCACCGCCGCGCCAACGCCGCCAAAACCGGTATTCTCTTCAAGCGTCACGAGCAGGTCGTGAGAGGTCGCGACTCTTGCTATCTCGTCACTATCGACGGGCTTGGCCCACCGGAGGTTGACCACCGTCGCACTCACGCCGTCCGGGGCGAGCAGGTCGGCTGCAGCGTCGGCCACCCCCACCATGCGTCCGATGGCCAGGATCGCCACATCGGTCCCCCGGCGCCTGACCTGGGAACGGCCGACTTCAAGAACCTGCGGCTCCTCGGGAAGCTCTACGCCCACGCCTGAGCCACGCGGGTAGCGGATGGCAACCGGACAGTCGGCGTGTAGCGCCGTATGCAGCATGTCCACCAGCTCGGCCTCGTCAGCCGGAGCCATCACCAACAGGCCCGGCACGGACCGCAGGTACGTGAGATCGAACACCCCGTGGTGCGTGGGGCCGTCCTCGCCCACCACGCCGGCACGGTCGAGTGCGAACACGACGTGCAGACCCTGGAGCGCGACGTCCATGATGAGCTGGTCATAGGCCCGCTGCATGAAGGTCGAATAGACAGCCACCACAGGTACCAGGCCGCCCGAGGCAAGACCGGCCGCAAGACCCACGGCGTGTTCCTCGGCTATGCCGACGTCGAAGAAGCGCGTCGGGAAGTGCTCCGCGAACCGGCTCAGTCCTGTCCCCGACGGCATCGCGGCCGTTACCGCTACGATCCTGGCATCCTGTTCCGCCTCGGCCATGAGCGCCTTGCCGAACGCCTCGGTGTACGTCATCGGACCGCCCTCGGTGCCGTTGACCTTGCCGGACTCGACCGAGAACGGGCTGATGCCATGGAACGCCTCCGGGCGGTCCTCTGCGGGCGTGTAGCCTTTGCCTTTGCGGGTGACCACGTGGATGAGAACGGGGCCGTCGACGTCCTTCGCAAGGCGCACGGCACGCTCGACCTGAGCGATGTCGTGGCCGTCGATCGGGCCGATGTACTTGAGCCCCAGTTCCTCAAAGAACATTCCGGGGACCAGCAGCTGCTTGAACGACCCCTTCGCCGCCTCGCCGGCCGCGACCATCGCAGCGCCGATCCTGGTCCGGCCAAGCGTAGACTCGACGTCATCGCGCAGTCGACGATAGCGCCTGTCGAGGCGGACGCGAGCAAGGTAGCCTGAAAGCGCGCCGACGTTGGGTGAGATCGACATCTCATTGTCGTTGAGGACGACGATCAGCCGCTTCTGCAGATGACCGATGTGATTGAGCGCTTCGAAGGCCATGCCGCCCGTAAGAGAGCCATCGCCGATGACAGCAACGACCGTCTCGTTGCCGCCGATCTCGTCGCGAGCACACGCCAGACCTACCGCAACCGAGATCGAGGTGGACGCGTGTCCGGTGTCGTGGACATCGTACGGGCTCTCAGACCGCTTAGGGAAACCACATACACCCCCGTAGGTCCGCAGCGTGCCAAAACGCTCCCTGCGCCCCGTGATGAGCTTGTGCACGTATGACTGGTGGCCGACGTCCCAGACGATCTTGTCGCGGGGACAGTCAAGCGCGCGATGCAGTCCCAGGGTCAGTTCGACGACGCCCAAGTTGGGCGCGAGATGCCCGCCAGTGTCCGCCACCGTTGAGATCAGGGTCTCGCGGATCTCGGCCGCTAGCTGGTCGAGAGCGGGGCCGTCCAGTGCCTTGACGTCGGCAGGCGAGTCTATGGTATCGAGGATGCGCTCAGCGCACACAGGGCTTTCATCTCCCGCCGCGCGCGAAGACGGCGCGGTCGTCGAAAAGTCCAGAACTGGATGGTACCATCTCACCCTCAGAAGAGACCCTGACGGTCATCGGCCCGTAACGCGGACGAACCTCACTCGTCGTCGGGGTCGCCTTCGAAAGCGCCCTCTTCCCCGCCCGCAGCAGCCATGGAATCGTCGTTCGACGCGGAATCGCGACCGTCTTCCGTCTCGTCAGCCGACTCGCTCGACGCCGTAGGGGCGCCCTCTTCTGACGGCACTTCCGACTCAAGCTCACCGGAGAGGTCCGCATCGGTCGAGGCTTCCTGTCCGGATTCCCCGACCTTCTCGATCACCGCGGTAGCGCTCAGGTCGGTGTGGTCGACGAGATCCGTGCAGATATTGGCGAGCCGCACGCCCTCTTCCAAGAGGTCGAGGCTCTTCTCCAGGGAGGTGTCCTTCTTGCGCGCCAGCGTGGCGATCTCCTCAAGACGGATGCGCGCCTGCTCGAAAGTGTACCGCTCGTCACTCAATCGCTTCCTCCGGCTCTGTGCCGGCCTCGGGCTCCGTACCGGCCCCGGCCTCAGGTTGATCGTCGTCCGCATGATGCTCGGCGATGCGTCCAAGGACCCCGTTCACGAACTTGGACGAGTCGTCGCCGCCGTAGACCTTTGCCATCTCGACAGCCTCGTTTATCGCCACCGAGTCGGGAATCTCGTCCCGGAAGCTGATCTCGTACACCGCGAGCCTCAGGATGTTCCTGTCGACAAGCGGCATCCGGAGCAACGTCCAGTGCTCGGAGGTCGACTCGATCAGCTGGTCGACGAAGTCCTGGTTCGCCTCCGCGCCGAGGGCGAGCTCGCGACAGTACTCCGAAGGCTCGCCGTCCTCGATACTGTACGAGTGGCCGGCGAGGATCGAGGAAACACTCTCCCCGGTGATCTCGCGCTGATAGAGGATCTGGAGCGCCTGACGGCGTGCCCTGGTTCGCTCCAGCATCATACCTCCACTGGCGTTTCCAACACGCCTACTGCTCCGGGAAGATGATGCTGTCGACGTACACGTCGATCCCGGCGACATTCTGACCGGTCTGGGTCAGCAGCGCATCGGCGATCGACTTCTGGACCTCGACTGCGATCATGCGCAGCGGGATCCCGTACCGCGCGGCGATATGCACCTGCACCCCGAGGACACCGTCCTCGGACACGGTGACCATGATGCCCCGGCTGGTTGTCTTGGCCACAAGCCCGGGCACGCCCTTGCCCTGGACACAGGCAACGCCATCTACCTGCTCGGTCGCGAGCGTTGCGATGGTTTCGAGCACGCCCGGCGCGACGCCGAGTCCCTCAAGCTGGATCTCGTCAGTCATCCGTCGCCTCCTTTGGTGCCATCGGTTCGCCACTGAGAAACGCGGCGAACTCCTCGGCGGACACGTGCTTTTCAACGTAGTCAGTATAGACCTCGCCGCGCTGGAAGTGCGGCTCCTCGATCACAAACTGGTGGAACGGTATGGTCGTGGGAATTCCGACCACGATGAACTCGTCGAGCGCACGACGCGCCCGGTCGATCGCCTCGGCACGCGTCTCGCCCCAGACCACGAGCTTGGCAAGCAACGAGTCGTAGTATGGCGGCACCGTGTAGCCCGAGTAGACGTGGCTGTCGAAGCGGACCCCAAAGCCCCCCGGCGGGTTGAAGACGTCTATCCGACCGGGGTGAGGCCTAAAGTTGTGAGACGGGTCCTCGGCGTTGATGCGAAACTCGATCGCATGCCCGCGCAGCGTGACATCCTGCTGGCGCGCGTGCTTCATCGGCTCGCCCGCAGCGATGCGGATCTGCTCCTTGATGATGTCCACGCCCGTGATCTGCTCGGTCACAGGATGCTCTACCTGCACCCTCGTGTTCATCTCCATGAAGTAGAACCGGCCGTCCGTATCGAGCAGGAACTCGACCGTGCCGGCGTTCACGTAGTCGACCGCTCGCACGGCCTTGAGTGCCGCCTCGCCCATGGCGCTCCGCAGCTCGGGAGTGAGCGCGGGGCTGGGGGCCTCTTCGATGAGCTTCTGATGGCGACGCTGGACCGAGCAGTCGCGCTCGCCGAGGTAGATCGCGTTGCCGTGCATGTCCGCGAGCACCTGCATCTCAACGTGGCGCGGACGCAGGAGGTACTTCTCGATGTAGACGGTGTCGTTGCCGAATGCTGCCGCTGCCTCGGTCTTGGCCGCGGTGAAGTTGCGCTCCAGTTCGGAGGCGTCCTTCGCGACGCGCATCCCCTTGCCGCCGCCGCCGGCCGACGCCTTGATCAGCACGGGGAATCCGACCGTCTGGGCGAATTCGAGCGCCTCGGCAGCCGAGTCCACCGCGCCGGCGCTTCCGGGAACGCACGGAACCCCGGCGTGCATCATCGTCGAGCGGGCCACAGCCTTGTCGCCCATACGCTCGATCGCGTCGGGCGACGGGCCGATGAAGGTCATGCCGGAATCGGCTACCGCACGCGCGAACGCCGCGTTCTCGGCGAGGAATCCGTACCCGGGATGGATCGCCTCGGCACCGGTGATGAGCGCGGCCGAGATGATCGCGGGCATCGAGAGGTAGCTCAGCGCAGACGAGGCAGGGCCTATGCAGATAGCCTCATCCGCCATGCGCGCGTGGAGACAGTCGCGATCGGCCTCCGAGTAGACAGCGACTGATCGGATGCCCATCTCCTTGCAGGCGCGAACGACGCGCAGCGCGACTTCGCCCCGGTTCGCGATAAGGATCTTGCCGAACATCTGCTAGGCCACCGGTTCGTAGTAGAAGAGCACGGTGCCGTACTCGACGGCCTGGCCGTTCTCGACGGCCACCTCGCGAATGATGCCCGACTCCTCGGCAACGATCTCGTTCATGAGCTTCATGGCCTCGAGAATGCACAGAGGCGCGCCTTCGGCGAACGAGTCACCCACGCTGACGAACGCATCCGCACCCGGCGACGGGGCAGCGTAGAACGTGGCGACCATAGGTGACACGACCGTACGCCAGGTAACGGGCCGCTCGTACGACAGCGCTCCCTCCTCAACCTGAGGCGACTCCGGCGATGCGGGCGTCGCGATGGCGGGCTCATGTACGGCGGGCGCGTGCTGTATGGGGGTGACGCCGTCCGACGTTCCGCCCTTACGCACGACGATCCTGCTGTCGCCCTCCTCGATGACCACCTCGGTGATCCCGGACTCCTCCACTATCTTCACGAGTTCCCGGATCTGATTCACGTCCACGGAATCGTCCTCCTTGACGGTGTTGATTTCCTCACCCATGAGGAACACAGCGCGCTCGGCGCCATCCTTGTGCTTCTGCAAATATGTGCGCGCCTCGTTCGGGAAGAGCGCGTACATGAGAACGTCCTCTTCGGTCCTGGCAAGGTCGCCGATCTCCTCGGCCATTTGATCGTAGGTCGTGGTCACGAGCGACCCCGGGCGGATGTTTGCCGGGAGCGGCGTCAGGTCCCCAAGAACCTTGGCGACGATCTCGTCGTCCATCGGGCCCGGTGCCTTGCCGTACAGACCGCGCACGTAGTCCCGCATCTCCTGCGGGATGATCGACCACCGCTTGCCGGTGAGCACGTTCATAACAGCCTGTGTGCCGACGATCTGCGACATCGGCGTCACGAGCGGCGGATACCCAACCTCGGCACGAACTCGCGGAACCTCCACCAACACGTCAGGAAGACGGTCGCTGGCGTTCTGTAGTTCGAGCTGGCTGATGAAGTTGCTCATCATGCCGCCAGGGACCTGATGGCTGAAGACCTCCATCTGCAGCAGCGTGGTGACGCCGCGCTTGAGCTTCTTTGACTCCCGCACGTTCTCCCAGTACTCCGCGATCTCGAAGAGCGTGTCGAGGTCGATGCCCGTGTCGTACTCCGACTCCTTGAGCGCCGCGACGATCATCTCGACCGCCGGCTGACTGTTGCCAAACGCGAGCGCCACAACCGCGGTGTCGATGATGTCCGCGCCGGCCTCGGCGGACTTGAGGTAGTTCATGGGCGCCATGCCACCGATGTAGTGGCAGTGCACGTGCACGGGCAGCCCGATCTGTTCCTTGAGCGCGCGGACCATCTTCTCCGTGCGGAACGGCGTGAGCATACCCGCCATGTCCTTGATGCAGATCGTGTCCGCTCCGAGAGCCTTGAGCTCCTCGGCGTACTCGAGATAGCTGTCGAGGGTGTGCACCGGGGAGACCGTGTAGCTGATGGCTCCTTCGAAGTGACCGCCGCACTCTTTCACGGCCTCGGCCGTGACCTGGACATTGCGGATGTCGTTGAGCGCGTCGAAGATGCGGAAGACGTGGATGCCGTTGCGCTTGGAGGCATGCACGAACCGGCGACAGATCTCGTCCGAGTAGTGCCGGTAGCCGACGAGGTTCTGGCCGCGGAGCAACATCTGAAGAGGCGTCTTGGGGCAGTGCTGCTTGATGATCCTCAGCCGGTCCCAGGGGTTCTCGTCAAGGAAGCGGAGGGCCGCGTCAAATGTCGCGCCGCCCCAGACCTCAAGGGACCAGTAGCCCACAGAGTCCATCTTGGGCAGGATCGGCAGCATGTCCGCGAGCGTCATCCGCGTCGCCCACAGTGACTGATGGGCGTCGCGCAGGGTGGTGTCGGTGATGTGAACCGGCCGCATGGCACCATTCCTTCGTCCGCGTATGCGGAAGCAACGTCTCTTCTGACGGTTGGTCGCAATAGTATACCGGAGTGCCGCGCGGCGAGATACACGCTGTGCGGTTCGGGGCACGCGCCTAGACGCGGGTGATGTAGCGTCCGTCTCTCGTATCGACCTTGATGACGTCGCCGGTGTTGATGAACATGGGCACCTGAACGACCGCCCCCGTTTCCAGCGTCGCCGGCTTCGTGCCACCCTGGACGGTATCGCCCTTGAATCCCGGGTCGGTCTCGGTCACTTCGAGCTCGACGAACATGGGTGCCTCGACGCCGATCATCTCGCCGCCGGCGTACATGACCTGCACCTCATCGTTCTCCTTGAGCCACTTGGCCGTCTCTCCGACGAAGTCGGCCGCCAACTCGAACTGCTCGTAGGATGCGGTGTCCATGAAGTGGTAGGCGCTGCCGTCGCTGTAAAGGTACTGGAGCGTCTTGTTCTCGATGCGGACGTCGTCCATCTTCTCGCCCGCGCGGAAGGTGATGTCGACAACACGACCGGAGCGCAGCTCCTTGAGCTTGGTGCGGACGAATGCGCCGCCTTTGCCCGGCTTGACGTGCTGAAAGTCGACGATGATCCACATCTTGTTGTCGTACATGATGCACATGCCGTTCTTGAAGTTGCTGGTGGAAACCGCCATCGGAGGCCCTTTCTATATCTCGATGAGATCGCGCGGCGCCGTGCTGAGGAGACGCGCGCCACCCTCATCGACCGCTACCAAGTCCTCGATTCTAACACCGCCGAATCCCGGCAGATACACACCGGGCTCGACCGTGACCACGCATCCCGCGCGCAGCGAGTCGTGACTCTTCATGCTCAGCCCTGGCAGCTCGTGCACATCCAGGCCTACCCCGTGCCCAAGACCATGGGTGAAGTACTCGCCATACCCCAGATCGTTCAGGACCGCGCGGGCAACGGCGTCCACGTCCTTGCCGGTCACCCCGGGCTTCACGGCGGCCACACCGGCCCGGTTGGCAGCGAGGACCGCCGCGTGTATCTCGCGCTGTCGATCGCCCGCCGTCCCTATCGCGACGGTGCGCGTCATGTCCGAGCAGTACGCTCCGACCCGTGCGCCGAAATCGAGCTTGAGGAAGTCGCCCTTCTCGATCACGCGGTCGCTCACGCTCGCATGGGGCCGCGCCGAGTTGGGGCCGCTCGCTACGATGGGGTCGAACGCGAGCCCCTGAGAGCCGTTCTTGCGCATCCAGAACTCAAGTTCAAGCGCCACGTCGCGCTCGGTCATCCCGGCCGCGACAAAGCCGCAGATGTGCTCGAACGCGGCGTCCGTGATCGCGGCGGCAGACTCGATGCGCTCGATCTCGTGCGCGCTCTTGACCTGCCGGATGTCCTCGATCAGGTGGTCCATCATCTTGACGCTCCCCACGAACTGCTCCGAGATGAACTTGAAGCGCCCGTAGGGCATGGAGGTCTCGAGAGTGAGTTGCGTGATCCCCTCGGCCTGACATTCACGGCACACATCGATGTAAAGGTCCGTCTCAGGAACGCGGACCGCCCACGGGGTGCCGACCGCGGCGGCCTCGGCGGCCTCGCTGTAGCGCCGGTCCGTGTAGAACCGGGCGTGCTCGCTCGTCACGAGGCACGCGGCGTTGATCCCCTCGTCGAACACACCCTCGAACCCGGTGATGTACCGCATGTTCGAAACGGTCGTGACAAGCATCGACGGGAGCCCGTCGGTAGCAAGACGGCGCCGGAGCGCCGCCAGACGCGGTTCTGCGTTCATCGGGCATCCTCCTTGAGGATGTCGGCCAGCACCCGCAGGCCCGTGGCGTACGACGCGGGCCCGAATCCGGACACGATACCGACGCACGCCGCGGCGGTGACACTGGTGGCACGGAACGACTCCCGGGCGTGGATGTTGCTCAGGTGTACCTCTACGGTGGGAATGGCCACGCCCGAAATGGCGTCTCGGAGCGCGTAGGAGTAGTGCGTGTACGCACCGGGGTTGATGACGATGCCATCGGCGTCGCCTGCGGCAGCGTGGATCCTGTCGATCATCTCACCCTCGTGGTTCGACTGGAAGAACGTGACCTGGATTCCGAGCTCGTCGCCGAGCCCGTTAAGCAGGACTTCGATGTCGGCCAGGGTCGTGGAGCCGTACACCTCGGGCTCACGACTCCCGAGAAGGTTCAGGTTTGGACCGCTCAGTACGAGCACACGCTTCACTTGGACCACTCCTCCATCATGATTCCACCGTCCAGCGTCTCAGCGCCGGTTCAAGCACTCCCGTGTCGACGGGCACGACCTCCCAGATACCCGGAGACCGCAGCAGCACGAACCGCGCGGTACCGTCGCGCGTCTTCTTGTCCGACAGGATGACGCCGAGAAGATCAGCGGCGGTTCCGGGTCGATCGCTGTAGCGCGGCACGTGAAGCGCGTCGAGTAGTGCTCCCGTACGCGCCGCGACCTCTGGAGAAGCCCCGAGCACCTCTGTGGCCAGCTCCGCGGCGAATCGCATGCCTTCGGCAACGGCAACGCCGTGCGAGATGCGCCCGTAACCCACAACAGTCTCGAGCGCATGCCCCAGCGTGTGTCCCAGGTTGAGACACTCGCGAAGTCCCGACTCGCGCTCGTCGGCACTGACCACCTTGGCCTTGAACCCGACACTCATGATCACCGCGTCGCGGATCGCGACGTCGTCTCTGGCGAGCAACCGCTGCGCGGCAGCCTCGAGATGGGCCGTCTCGGCTTCGCCTGCGAGGAGTGCGGTCTTGGCGACCTCGACCAGTCCGTTCGTCCATTCCGCCTCGGGCAGCGTTGCCAGTGCGGCGACGTCGCTCACGACGATCCGGGGCTGCCAGAACGCCCCCGCCAGGTTCTTCCCGGCCATCAGGTCCACACCGGTCTTCCCGCCGATCGAACTGTCGACCTGACCAAGAAGCGTCGTTGGAACCTGCACGAATCGTACACCGCGCATGTAGGTCGCCGCAGCAAAACCCGCCAGATCACCGATCACGCCACCGCCAAGAGCAACGACGCATCCGTCCCGGCCGAGCCTGAGCTCGGCGAAGCGTTCGAGCAGCTCACCGGCAGTGCGCCAGTCCTTTGAGCCCTCTCCGGGCGGTACCACGACCGAAAGCGCCTGCATGCCGGAGTCCTCGAGAGACGCCAGCACCCGGTCAAGGTAGATCGAGGCGACATTCTCGTCGGTCACGACGATGGCCTGCTGCGAGCTTGCCGCCTCGGCAACGTACGTGCCCAGGTCGTGCAGTACACCGTGGCCGATCAGCACGTCGTAGCCGTGCGCGGCCACCACGGGGACTCGTATCTCGAGCGGGTCGGCTAACAGCGTCGAGACCTCGTCGACGATCTCGGCAACGCTCCGGCCGGTGGTGTCCACGATGAGGTCGGCGGCTGCGCGGTAGAGCGACAGCCTGGCATCGAGGATGCGGGGCAGGATCGCGGGGGCATCGCCGGCCAGCAGCGGCCTGTCGGATGTGTCACCGATCCTGGCAAGGGCCTCGGCCGGAGTGACAACGAGATAGACAACGGTCCCGCTGTCCTTGAGCATGCGACGGTTGTCGTCCGCAAGAACGATTCCGCCACCGCAGGCGACCACCGAGGGCGGTGTCGCGGCGAGCGCCCGCAACGTGAGTTGCTCGAGCCGTCGAAACTCATCTTCGCCGTGCTCGGCGAAGATGGCTCTGACCGGCGTGCCAACGCGCTCCTCTATCGCCCGATCAAGGTCCACGAAGGGCATCCCTAGGCGCTCCGCGAGCGCGGCGCCGACGGTCGACTTCCCCGACCCCATGAAGCCGATGAGGTAGATGTGGCTCACCGGGGAAGCCTACTCCGGTACGCCTCGAGCGCGCTCAGGATGTCGTCCACGCATCGATCCCCGAACGCATCGGTGTACGCCGTGGCGAGGACCATCGCGACCTCCGCCTCGGCGACCACGGCCGCTGCCGGTACCGCGCACACGTCCGAGCGCTCCTTGGCGGCGTCCACCGGCTGCATCGTCTCAAGATCGATGCTGGGAAGCGCGGTCATCAGCGTGGGAATCGGCTTCATCGCGGCGCGTACCACAAGGGGCTCGCCATTGGTCATGCCGCCTTCCAGTCCCCCCGCATGATTGCTCGGGCGCACGATGCCACGGCCCGGCTCGAACATGATCGGGTCGTGTACGGTCGAACCTGGCCTGGCGGACGCCGCGAAGCCGTCGCCGAACTCGACACCCTTGATGGCGGGAACGGACAGTACCGCCGCGCCGATGCGGGCATCCAGACGCTGATCCGCCTGCGCATAGCCTCCGAGCCCGGGAACCAATCCAAGAGCCGCAACCACGAACACGCCACCCAGACTCTCACCCGCGCCACGGGCGGCGTCGATGGCGGCCCTCATCCGCGCGGCGGTCTCCTCATCGGGGCAACTCACGTCGGACGACTCGACCTGGGCGAAGTCGACATTCCCGGCGTCGGGCTCGACGTCAAGCGCTTCGCTGCCGATACGGGTCACGAACGAGGATACCCGGACGCCCATCTGGCCGAGAAAGGCCTTTGCCACCGCGCCGGCGGCGACCCGAGCGGCCGTTTCGCGAGCACTTGCGCGTTCCAGCACGTCTCGAACGTCATCGCACGCGTTTCGCAGGTAGCCCGGAAGATCGGCGTGCCCGGGACGCGGAGCCGTCACGCGCCCGGCAGTAGCGGGGTCGCCTGCGGTGGCCATGATGTCGACCCAGTTCTCGGCGTCCCGATTACCGATGGTCATCGCCACCGGTGAACCGATCGTTCGCCCAAATCTGACACCCGAGAGAACCATGGCACGGTCGGTCTCGATCGCCATGCGACCACCGCGGCCGTAGCCCTTCTGGCGACGCGCAAGATCGAGATCGACAGCAGCGGTGTCCAGCCGCACTCCAGCCGGTACATCACTGACCACGGCCACCAGGGCACGTCCGTGAGACTCTCCAGCAGTGGTGTAGCGCATGATCTCCTCACCTGATCGGTGTGACGATTCTACCAAGAACGCGAAGCGCCGCGGAGGCGGCGCTTCTGGTGAGTCCTGGTACCAGGCGGGGCACCCGGGAGCTCGCTACTTCTGGATGCCCTGACCGACCGTTAGGATCACCTGCTGGTCACCGAAGAGCATGACCACGGAATCGTCGCGGATCTCAAGCAGCTTCCACGGGGAATCCGGGATCGCATCCCCCTCTGACAGGGTGTACTCCTGCTGGTCCCATACCATGTTGGCCTCCGGCTCATCGCCGGTTGTGGTCACAGACACTAGATAGAGCGTGTCTGCCGCATATTCGGTTGCATCCGGTGCCGAGGTGCTATCCGGCGACGCTTCGGGGGTTGAAGACGCGTCCTCGGCAGTGATGAGCGGCTCGAAGATGTCACGGAAGGTGAAGACCTCATCGTTGGACACCACAGCCGCTGCCTGTGCAGGCGCGGCTCCTGATGTGGTCTCCGCGCCACCCGCGGCGGGTTGCTGCTGTCTCTCGGGAACACGGACCTCAAGGTCCGCCTCCGTAGGGAAGAGTACGAACAACACGACTGCGACGACGATACCGGCGATGACCGCAAGGGCGCCGAGAGCGCCCAGGATCATCACGACCCGGCCGAGCGGCGTAGAGAAGAAACCCTGCTTCTTGGGAGAGCTTTCCGGCGTGGCCGGAGTGGCTCCCTCAGCGGGTAACGGTGTTGTGATCTCGTCAGTCACTTCTACCCTCCTGCCAAGATCACGGGGACGGGGTCGCGCTGGCCGGCGGAGACGCCGGGGCGGACGTTGAGGCGCCCGAGACGTTCGTCTGCACGATCGACATCGTGTACACCTCGATGGAGATGGTTCCAAGTACCGCCGCATCTTTCTCGGCGGTCTCGGGCGAGTACGCGTACGCGACGCTCTTGATGCGAACGCCTCGCGAGAGCTTGTCGATCTTACGGAGGAACTCGATCTGGTCGGCCCAACTTCCACTGACCATCATCGTAATGGGTACCGCGCTGTAGCCCATGGACTGGCCGGCCGCGTTCACAACCGGAGTCGGAGTCCCCGGCTGCAACTGCGTGAAGTCGAGACCCGCGGCGTTCGCAGTGTCCTGAAGATCCACGATGAGCGTGGGGAGTTCGGGAGACTCCGGTACCTGATTGGCGATCCTGAGCATCTCGACCTGGTTATCAGCGGACTGCGCCTTGGCGCTCTGCCGACGTGCGAGCACGGTCTGCTGCGTCTGGATCTCGGAGGTCGTCTCGGCGATCTTCACATCAAGCGAGGTCGCGCGCTCGAACTGCGGCATGATCGCGAGGAACACGACCACAACGGCCATGATGACGATCGCCGCGATGGCAATTATCAGCTGATTCTGTGCTGACAGTCGGTTCATCTCGTCACCTTACATCTACGGCGTTGGCTGCGTGGTAGCGGTTGCGCCCGTGCTCTCCGTCGGCACCGCTACTCCAGCTGTGACAGTGAACTGGATGGCGGGCTGATCTTGCAGGAGGGTGGCGACGGAGTTGGTGAGCCACACGTCGAACAGCTGATCCAGGTCGGCAAGCCTGACGAGGACCTTCGCGATCGACTTGTGGCCGTAGTCAGGCGTGTCGTCCGCGTCCACGGCATAGCCGTTGAGCTCGAGGTTCTGTGCCTCACCCGCGCCAAGTGTGGCAAGCCAGACGTCAGCGGGAAGGACCAGGGATATCTCATCCAGAAGTCTGCTCCAGTTGCGGCGCCCAGTGAGCGCCAGCACGGCGATGCTCCGGCGGCGCTGAAGCTCGGCGTCCTGATCTTCGAACACCTTAAGCGCGTCAGCCTGCTGCTTGGTCTGCTCAAGCGTCTGTGCCTGCGCGTCCAGATCCTTCTGCTTGCCATCCGCACGCACCAGCGCAAAGCCCCAGACGGCTGCGAGGAGCACGGCCACCGCGATAAAGGCGAATACCACGTACACGAGCCGCTTCTCGCCTTTACGTTTCTCGGTGATCTCCGGCGGGAGCAGGTTTACGCGCATCATGACTGGCCACCCCCCATCGCAAGTCCGATCGCGGTGACGCAGCCCATCCTATCGCCAGTGACCACCGACTGCAGTCCTCCGGGGACCTGGACACTTGCCAGCGGGTCTCCCAGGATCACCTGCGCCTGGAGGCCCTTCTCGAGGTAGCCCGCCAGGTTCTTCAGTTGCGCACCGCTGCCCGTGAGCAGGATGCGCTGAATAGTGCGCACCTGTGATGCCTGCGTAAGGTAGTAGTCGAGCGACCGCCGAACCTCGGCGATGAACTTGTTCACCTCTCGCTCCAGGGATTCCTGGACCACCTGCGCGGTCTGCTCCTCGACGTCCGGCGGGAACTGGGCAACGCCGGTATCGATATCGGGCAGGCCGACTTTGATCTTAAGTGTCTCGGCTTCGTCGAACGTCAGGTTGAGCACGTTCGCGATGGCATGCGTGAACTGATCACCGGCAAGTGACGAAATGCGGTTGAAGCGCGGAATACCTCGCTCGACGACGGTGATGTTGGTGATGCCGGACGAGACGTGGATGACACCGGTCGCACCGGAGGTCTCGGCCTCATCAGGGAAGAACTGCTGCGCGCCACCCATCAGGGCTCGCACGATGGCGAACGAAGAGACATCGATCTGCGTGAGCCTCAGGCCCGCGCCCTCGACCGCCTGCACTGCGGCGGCGATCATGTCACGGTGTGCCGCCACGAGCAGGACTTCCATCATGTGTTCGTCGCCTGGGGTCATGTAGTCGCCGATGATCTGGAAGTCCAGGATCGACTCCTCGACCGCCATCGGGATGTAGTCCTGCGCTTGATACTGTATCGCGCCCTCAAGCTCTGCACGCTCCATGAACGGCAGGTCGACAAGGCGGACGATGACCTTCTGATTTGAGACGCCGATACAGACGTCCTTGCCCTTCACGCCAGCACGGCGCCAGAGTTCTTTGATGGCGGCCGACACGTTCTCGGGGGCGACGATCTCGCCTTCGACAACGGAGCCCATCGGAACTTCAACGAAGCCGTAGGCGGTGAGGGCATACCCGGCACCCGACGGACGCATCTGAGCGACGCGAACATGACCGGTGCCGATGTCCAAGCCTATTGCTGTGGAGCTGCTACCGAAGGAGAGGGAGCCCAAGGGAATCCTCCTTCATCTGTGCCACGACGAGACTACGACGAGTGCTGGAACTATGAAATCCCCCTCGTGGTTCTCACCGGGCCGATGAGAACCTGGCCTTGTGAAGTAACACACTGCATACATCCAACCGCACACGTAACGCTTTTGTCAATAAGCCGCCGCGTATGAGCGGATGTAGCGCAGACCTACTGTCGGGTCCAAAGACCGGGCATGAGAAGGCCTATATCGACGCCCGGAAGTGACTCAGGCAGGTACGTCGGAAGCAGTGGGTTGGTGATGAGACACATGTTGGGGTGATCTGACTCGATGTTCCCCGCGATGACCGATCCGCGCATGAGCACGTTGTGCTCGAAGTCAACGACGCCCTCAGCGTAGAACGCTCCCGCAAGCGTTGGGACCTCGTCACGCGCGGTCTCAGCGTTGTACGCGTTGGATGCTTGTGCCGAGACGACGATGTCTCCCGGCGTCACCAGCCCGAGGGCCCACTTGTTGTTCTCGCCTTGCGCGTTCGTGCCGTACGGTCGCAGATAACCATCGATCTGGATGTCACCGTTGCAGACGATGCTGCCGTTGCCGACATACGTCATGTCCTCTGTGAAATGCAGCGGCCCATCGATGAAGACCGTGCCAGATATGTAGAGCCGGTTGTTCTCGTTATCGTACGCGAAGTCGTCCCACGTATTGGCAAGCGTGTAGTGCCCGTCGCCAGGAAGGTTGACGCCGTCAGTCGTGACGACGGAGCCCCACGAACCAAAGGAGCGACCGCCGATGCTGAGCCCGTACGGACCAGCGCCTTTGGTCGGTGTGATCGTTCCGTCCTGCGCGCCGATGTACTTGTAGTTCAGGTTCCGCGCGGCCCGCGTGTCGGCGTACTCACGCGTCCAACCAACGGCGTTGGGAGGCTGCATGACTTGGTATCTCGCGCCGCTTCCGGGGAACACGTCGGTCTCGAGGTTGGCGGTCTGGGGCGCCACCGAGGCAGCCCCCCGGATGTTGTCGACCGATTCCGCCTGGGCCTTGGTCGCCCACTGCTCCATGTCCTCCATCCCGATCTCGGGAAGCCTGATGTCGGGCACGGAGTGCGACACGGAGCTAACGAATACGCCGCCCGCGTTCCCCTTGGCTGCGTTAGGTGGAACGTCTCCGTCGCAGAACACCTTGATGAGCTCAGACTCCGAGCCAAGCGTTCCGCTCGCGCCGATCGTTACGTCCCCGCCTCGCACGAACAGCGGACCCTCAAGGACCGACATGTTGTTGGCGATGGCGAGGTTCCCCTTCATGTAGAAGGGTCCGATGATGTTCGTGGTGCCGGCAAGGCCACCGGAACCGCTGATGAGCGACTGGTCGCCGGTACCGGCGAAGTTCATCTTCCACAAGTTCATGAAGTAGAACTGCTGGAGCACCGTCTCCGTGCTGCCATCGCTGCCGAGTCCGACCGACTTGAGCCTGTACTCTCCTGCGCCCAACTCCTCGAGCGTGATCGTGTACGCGCCGTCGGGCGTGCTCCCCGTGATCGGGTATGCGCTCTCTATCGATTCCTCATTGAACGTAGTGAGCACAAGGTCCATGCCGGAGTTGGCAGCGCGGAACGCCCGTGACTCGTCCTCCACCCGCAGCGACTCGTGGAGGCTCTCGCTTGCCAGGTAGTAGGACCCGGCCGCAAGCACGGTGATGACCGCGATGACCCCAAGCACCGTGATCAGTGCGACACCACTGTCGTCACTCCACAGCCTTGCTCTGGACTTGGCCATCTAAGCTCCTCCTTGACGCCATCAATTCCGGAACAGGATCGTTCGCGAATCGGTGAACTGGTGCTCATCGTACTCTGCGACGATCGTGACTTTGATGGACGACGCGTCGGAGTAGATGTCCCCGTAGGATCCTGAGGTGATCTCGGTGCCGTCCGCCCGGTAGTAGCGGAACAGCGGCACGTTCTCGGCTATGTTGTAGTTGTTCTCCGACCACGCGAACGATCTCGGCGGTGTGTCGTAGACATTGGCCTGTAGGTTGTACTCGGACATCGAGTACAGCAGCCGATGATCCGCCGTAGCCTCAATAACCCAATCCTCGGCATGCCCGTCATTGTCCGAGTCGGTCGTCATCTTGATCCGGTACGCAGTAGCGCCAGGATACGAGTCATCGATCTGGTACTGCTGCATCAGCACCTTCTCCGCCTGCTCAAGCGGCGCGCCGATCTCACGCGCCAGCCACACTTGCCGGTCGCTCGCCTGCGAACCGTTGCTGGCGACGCCGTAGCCTAGCCAGGAGACGCCCAGGATGATTCCGAGCAGCCCCATCGACGCGATCAGTTCCGAGAGCGTGAAACCCTCGTCACCAATCATGCGTTCAAGCCACGCGGGCCTCACCACGACCACACCCCGTCTGGGAAGGTCCCGCTGACCTGGCCGGACGGACCGACCTTGTTGGAAACGACCGTCTGGGGACCCTGTTCGGTTGCGCCGTACCCGTCAGGGACGACGTACACCTCGCAGTAGTAGTAAACGGTCGGAACGACCTGGTTGTTGCTGCCGTTGCCCGTGGCTGCAAAGGTCTCCGTGACGGTCCTTCCAGTGGCTGCAAGCAGCGTGGGGGCCCCCGTTCCGACGACACGATACCACCGGTAGACCGGCGTTTGGGCCACCGGGAAACTCGGAGGCGTAACGGAAACGGAGGTAGTCATGCTCTCGGGTTTGTTTGATTTGATGTCCACGATGTAAGTCCCGTACACTCTGGGCTTGGTGAACCAGCAAACGCTGATCGGGCCGTAGTCCGACACCAGGGAATCGATGTTGCGCGGGCTCTCGGCGCTGATCTTCAGACAGTAGCGTCCGAAGGAGTCCGTGGATGTCATGTCATACGAGTTCGTGGTCGATTCAGGCAACGGAGTCTCCGGCCAGTCCCAGTTGGAATCCGGTCCCAGAGTGGAACTTACGGGTGACCTCTGTTGCCAGACATGCAGACGGTAGGATGGCGCGGGCGTAGTCCCGTCCAAGACCGCATCCCAGTTGATTCGGGACGACTTGTCGGTGAGTCCGACACCCGTGGGTCGCCCCGGTGCGGGCGGCGCCCAGTTGTCGACGAGGTAGTGTCTGACGGTGTACTTGCTCACGCCTGCGCTGTCTATCGCGTAGGCGCTGATGGTGCGCATCCCGTCTGATATCGAGTAGACGGTCGAGGTGGGTTCGGTACCCACCTGCACGTCATGCTGCTGCAGGGTGTACCAGATGAACGATGGACTGCTCCATACCATCTGATCATCGAATTCCGTCCAAGAAGCCTTGGTGTCGTTCTGGCGCTCAAGGATGTAGGTATTGTCACTCCACATGGAGACGCCGTAGACAAGCCGTCCCTCGGTGACCGCAACATCAACCCCCAGGTCGAGCGAGCCACCAGCATGCAGGTCGGACCACACGATGGTTCCCTCAGGTGGGGTACCACTGTCGAAAGCGACAGTCGGGGCCTCAGCATTGGCGTTCGTGAGGTACTGAGCGCGATCGCGGATCAGTACCGATGTTGCGTACGTCATCACCTGCGAGCCACCCCGGGTGACCGTCATCTCAACCGCAAGACGCTTGAGCAACGGGCTGGTGCTCGACGTAAGCGTAGTTGGGATCGACACGGTCGGACGGATGCTGATCAGATACTCACCCACGGTCTGGGTGGACTCGGCGGAAAGGACGCCGGCACCCGTGCCGACCAGATCGATCTGCGCGAACTCAAGCGATTGGACGTGCTCCA
This sequence comes from Coriobacteriia bacterium, assembly GCA_049657775.1. Taxonomy (GTDB): domain Bacteria; phylum Actinomycetota; class Coriobacteriia; order Anaerosomatales; family Anaerosomataceae; genus JBASNZ01. Next base: position 49,509 of record JBASNZ010000099.1, read on the forward strand.
CGTAGGTGTTGAGAGCATTGACCATGACCGTTCGCTGCTTAGCGGACTGACCCATCATGGTCGTGGTACCGATGAGGCCGAGTACCGCCGTAAGCACGAAGAAGAAGATGACAGCGGAGACCACGACCTCGATCATCGACAGTCCGTCATCACGTCTCAGCCGATCGCCGATCGGCAGTCTCTTCACAATCACAGCTCGGTCCTCCTTACGCGCATCGACGAACGCGGTGCCCGCATCTTCATTACGAGTATCGGCAGCGTCAGCGAGGTACTTGACACCCCCTGTGACGTGGTTCACGCCTCCACGACAGTATGTACCCGCGTCCCTAGCCCAAACCTACCAGCTTCAGGTACCAGGAAAGGGCAGACTCACCCCAGATCACCGTGAACATGGCTCCAAGAGCAAGGAATGGCCCGAACGGGATGCGGCCCTGCATCCCCTCTGCGGATCCGCGATGTGCGAGCACCCCCCATACGGCCCCAACCACGCTGCCGACGAACAGAACGATCGGGACGTAGGGTCCCACGAAGAGGCCCACCGCGCCCAGGAGCTTGACGTCGCCCATACCCAGGCCGCTCTTGCCTCTGATCGCAGAATAGAGCAGCGAGATCAGCAGAGTGACTCCTCCCCCGAGCAGCACTCCGCTTGCCGCAAGCATCGCCGGCTGCCACCACGGTCGATCTGCGAACGACCCCACGAAGGGGACGACCGGGATGCCGGTGACCGCCGAAAGAAGCACACCGGCGCACCCGATCCCAGCCATGACGGCCACGAGTGCATTTGGCAGTCGCATGTGATCGAGGTCGATGGCGCTCAAGACGAGCAGAAGGTAGAAGAATGCAGCCGCGAAGACCGATCGCCACGAGACGCCGAACCGCACCGCCGCGGCGATCGCGAGACTGGCGCTCGCGAGTTCGATCACAGGGTATCTGCGCGAGATTCGCGCGTCGCATGATCGGCAGCGACCCCTGAGGAGCAGCCAGGAAAGTACAGGGACATTGTCGTACCAGTTGATGGGCGTGTCGCACGAAGGGCAGTGCGACGCCGGTGTGGAGAGCGACTCGCCCCGCGGAAACCGCCAGATCACGACGTTGGCGAAGCTTCCGAAGACGAGCCCGAGAAGGCCCATCATGGCAAAGAAGAACGGCTGTGGCATGTGCTGCATCCAATAGTGTGACGGTGCGTGTCCTCTCGGGAGCACGGTACTAAAGAGCAGGGGTACCGTGCAACCTTCAGCACAAAGAGAAGAGCCGGGGCACGACGCCCCGGCTCCTCAGGCGGTGCTGGTACGTCTTAGTAGTGACCGTGCGCATTCGTGGTCGCGGGACAGGTGGTGTTGCCGGAGGTCAGTGTGTACATGTTACAAGCCTCGGGGCACTCGGGGGCTTCCTTGATGTAGCCGTTGGCGCCGAGCAGGGTGTTGGTGGCACCCGTGCCGCTGGTACCGAGCACGCCGTCCGTGTTGCCGACAACGTTCGTCGGGCTGGCGGCCAGGTACTGCTGCACTGCGCCTTCGATCGTCCGCTGGTTCGAGTGGCAGGTGCGCTGGCGAGCCGTGCGGGATGCAGCGTTGAAGACAGGGATAGCGATGGCAACAAGGATACCGATAATGAGAACGACGACCATCAGTTCGACAAGGGTGAAGCCCTTGTCACTCTTCCTGAACATCCGCATCGATGTCCACCTCCTCTTGATCGGGGTCCTCGGACCCCCTGTTAAGGCCTACAAATGGTTGTATCGGCGTTCGGGAGCGCACCTTTAGCACTTGGTCAGAAAAAGACAGAACATGTGACCCACATCACTTGACGAGCGTGATGACCTGGAACATCGGCATGTACAAAGCGATCACGATACCGCCGACGACGACGGCCAAAGTCGCCATCATGATAGGCTCGATAATGGAGGTCAGACCATCCACGGAGGTGCCGACTTCCTCGTCGTAGAAGTCGGCGACCTTTGTGAGCATCGCGTCGAGCGCGCCGGTCTCCTCACCTACGGCGATCATCTGGACGAGCATGGAGGGAAAGACGGGGCTCTCGGCGAGCGGCTTGGCAATGGTCTCGCCCTCCTTGACCGCAGCCCTGACGCCCTTGACAGCGCGCGCAACGACTTCGTTGCCGGCCGTGTCGCTGACGATGTCCAGCGCGGAGAGGATGGGAACACCGGCGGCCACGAGCGTACCGAACGTCCGTGTGAACCGCGCGAGTGACAGCTTGCGGATCAGAGGC
>JBASNZ010000100.1:0-33929 GCA_049657775.1 Coriobacteriia bacterium
TACTCTCAGACGGTGAGGGATACGAACCACGGGCGGGGCACCTGATGCCGTTCTCGACGCGGCAACCGTTCCGCGGGATGTTCAATCCCCTCAACTGAGAGTAGGCCCCCCGAATCCTTACGCGCTCGTAACGGGGTTGTTGATGGACTTGTGGCACGACGCGTGCTACCATTCCTGACTGTTGTGCTTTGAAAGGATGCCCCACGGCGTATGGATCTCGCGATCAGCGGGTTCCACGGACCAGCGCCTGGGTGTCGAAGTCCGATGAGAACGGGTATGCCATCCGCGGTATCGGAACCGCAGGCGCGCCCACCCAAAGGATCATGGTCCACGACCAACAGCATAGCTGATGCTTGTTTGGCCAAGGCGGCGATCACGCCGATCCCGTGGCCGGGTACGAGGCAGCTAGCTCTCCCAGAACCCCGCTGTCCCTCCCGTGGATCACCATCCACGTCCCTCCCGGTTGCCGCCTGTCCTGTAGTCGGACCCGGAGGTTCGCGTGAAGGTACGAAATGTGTTCTCAAAGCCCGTCACGACCGTGCTGGTCGCATCCGCGATCGCACTGAGTATCGTGGCAGGCGCCGGTCTTGCCCCCGTGACAGCGGCTCATGCCGTCACTGTGGGAGAAGCCTCAGGCGTCGACACCCTCGGAATCACACCGCAGCAGGTCGTTGAGGCCAAGATCGGCACCTTGAGTGGATCCAGCGCGGTGATTCGCGTGGCGACACTCAAGAAGTCCAGCCCCAAGACGGTCACCCTCTCGTCCCGCTCGGCGAAGTCGTCGAAGACCGCGGCGTACAAGGCCGTACAGGCCGCCAAGATCGCGGCGAGCGCTCGGGCGATCGTGCCGCTCACGGGTTGGAAGACAGCGAAGGTTTCCTGGTACGGTCCAGGCTTCTATGGACACACTATGGCCGGAGGCGGCCAGCTCACTCCCACAAGCATGGTGGTAGCTCATCGCAGCATGAAGTTCGGTACCAAGATCCAGTTCACGTATAGGGGCAAGACGGTCGTGGCGGTCGTCAAGGACCGCGGTCCGTATGTTTCTGGTCGGACCTTCGACCTCGGCCCCGGCACTGCCAAAGCGCTCGGTTTCTCGGGCGTGGGCACGGTGAGTTGGCGCATCGTCAAGTAGACGGATCGCCTCACGAGTCACTGACGCAACGGCGTCGGGCGCTTAGGCCCCGGCGCCGTTGTTGTGCTGGAGGGAGGTTTGGCCCCTGTTCGCCAGCCACGGGCGGCCGGACCTGTTCGGGCTCCGGCATGTTGATGCGTGCCGGAGGGCAGCGGAATCTCTCCGTCTGGTACCGCGCGGGTTCGGTTAGGGTATGTATGAACCGTCATCGTCGCGCGAGGAGGTTGTGGGATATGCCGGATCCCGGCGAACCCAAGAAGGACAGCGTCACGGCCATCATCGATTCGGTGGCCGACTTGCTGCAGACCGCCACCGACTGGGTGCGGCAGGAGGCGGAGGCCGTCGTTCGCGAGAAGATCGTCGCGCCCATCCAGCGCCTCGGTCTCACGCTCGCCTCCGCGAGCGCCGCGGGATGTCTCGCGGTCGTGGGGCTCATCTTCATCGCGGTCGCGATGTTCTTGGTGCTTGCCGAGTGGCTCACGTATCCCGGCGCCCTCCTGGCCATCGGCGCCGTGTATCTCATCGGATCGATCATCTTCGTGATCATCAAAGTGAGGTTGATGCAGAAATGACGTCTGCCGAGACGCCCAAGATCACCGTCGACGATCTCCGCGACAAGGCCATGCGCATCAAGGACATGGCAGAGGCCGAGGCGCGCCATGTCGCCAGCGAGCGCGCGACGCAGCTGGTTGTCGCGGGCGTCGTGGTCGTGGTCGCTGCGGTGTCGATCGCGTTCTATCTTGGAAGCCGTCGGCGCCGCTGACGGCGCCGCATCGCTAGAGTGGGGGTCCTTATGCGCGTTCATGCCGTCACCGTGTGCCCCGACCGTGTCGACGTGGTGGTCGGCATCGACGAAACCGACATCATGAGGACTGCGACCACACCCGGTGTGGCTGGCCGGGCTCTTGAGCTGCTGCCCGACCTTGAGAGGCACCTCTGCCACAACGAGACAGGCCGCAGCTTCGCCGAGGAGATCGCTGACACCGAGGTCCCGCATCTCTTTGAGCACGTGGTGATGGAACTCATGGCGCAGGCGGGCTCGCCCCGCTCGCTCAAGGGTGAGACGAGCTGGGACTTCCGCCGTGACGGCAAGGGCGTGTTCCGCGTATCGGTTGAGTACGACGACGACTTCGTGTGCCTTGGAGCGATCAAGCTGGCGAATCGCGTGATGGGCTACCTGCTCGATGATGGGCAGCCGCCGGACGTCGCCAGCGAGACGGGTCGGCTGCGGGAGCTCAGGACGAGGCCGCGGGCGAGCTAGGGGCACGCGAGTTCACGCGTCCGGCGCTTTCAGAGCAATGCCTCGAGGACCCGCAACGCACTGTGGCTTCTCAAGTCGTCTTTCGAAGGACGTTGATCCGCAGCCGCTGCAAGGCACAGGTCTCTCTGCATTACGGGGGTATGGCTTCGGCGAGATTCCGTTTAGTGGCGCCGAATATCATCCGACCCGGGCGCTTGACGACTCGTGCGCCGCCGTCTAGGGTATAGTACTATCGGTGGTACTAAGTCGGGACCTCAAGTGACTCAGATCGAGAAGCTGCTGAAAGAGATGAGGGCTCATCCGCAAGCCGTTCGGTACGCGGAACTGATTCATCTCCTCGAACACCATGGAGTGGTCATCCGATCGGGGAAGGGCAGCCATCGGGTTGCGGAGAGGGACGGCGAGCTCTATACGATTGCCGATCCGGGACCTGGAAAGTACCTCAACCCGAAGACCGTCAAGCACTGCCTGCAAGCATTTGACCTGTGGAAGTAAGGCGGCCACGGTCTCCAACCGAGAGAGGGACAGGAGCGATGGGCGATACCAGCAAGGGGGCTGCTGAGTTCGAGGCACTCAGCTATCCAGTCGAGATTACCGAGGATGACAACGGCTACTTCGTGCGCATCCCGGATCTGCCCGGATGCGAATCAAGTGGCGCTACGCTGGCCGAGGCCATGTATGCGATCGATGAAGCCAAGGCGGCGTGGATAGCTACGGCGCTTGAGCTGGGTAAGACGGTACCTGTTCCCCGCGGCGATGACGACTACAGCGGGAAGTTCGTCGTTCGTGTGGGCCCGTCGGTACACAGGGATCTTGTCCGATTGGCGCAGCTGGAGGGGATGAGTCTCAACACGTTCGTCGCGACAACTCTGGCTCGCGAGACAGGCAGATATCCCGCACAAGCCGCGAAAGGGGCCAGTGGAGTCACCTATACCTCGGAGCACACTCACGAGATCACATGTGACACGCGACCCGACAACGGATGGCGCGTCTACACGAACGCGAGCTAACGGGAGTGGCTATGAGTGATCGCCCAGACGCACCGATCGAGCTGCCGGACCAGGCAGTCTATAACGCGTTCATCAGCGACGTGGAACTGAGGACCATTGCCCTGGAGTCATGCCGGGCCGAGTTTGTGCGCGACGCCTTCGCCGAAGGTGGCGGTACGATAGCCGTGAGAGTGGATACGACGTTCGAGCCCGCGACAGACGAAGAGTTGGTGGCATTGGTGCGGGTGCAGACCCGCGCAAAGTCGTCCGAGACTCATCGCATGTGCACCAAGGTCGACTGCGTCTACCGGCTTGTGTATTGGAGCGCGGTCCCGGCGACGCCAGAGATCCTGTGCGTGTTCGCCAAGAATGTTGAGATGAACGTCTGGCCGTATGCGAGGGAGCTGACGCACAGCCTGACAGGCAAGATGCCCGGGCCAACGCTGACGCTCCCGCTGCATAAGTCATAGGCAACGGGCCGCGCAGGATGGAGCAACTGGAGCGGACGCGCCGCTATCTCGTGCGAATGCGCTCGCTCTATGAAGGCGTCCCAGCACGCGAAGACGGTAATGATCACTACGCCGATGTTTGTCCACTCGTTCTTCATCCGCTGTTATCACATTCGCGATCGGGTGCTCACCCTGTCCAAGATCGACATCGAGACAGAGTACGTTGATGACTACATCCGCAGCCATCTGGAACTTCGGGTCTGTGCGGACCTCTCCAACGCGGCATGCCACACCGGCTTCCGCCACCCTCATGTCACTCCCGCCTGGTATCCTTAACGAGCAGTCACCACGAGCCTCAGGGGGGCGCGCGTGTCGGACCCTGTCGAGAGCTACTTCAGCGAACTGCGGGACATCCGCAGCTCCGGCGCCGGTGTTGCCGAGATCAGCTACTACGACCCACTCAAGCAACTCCTCAACGAGGTAGGTAAGTCGCTCAAGCCCAAGGTGCGCGCGCTCATGCAGCTGCGCAACACCGGTTCGGGCAACCCCGATGGCGGCCTCTTCACGGCCAACCAGCTCAAGAACTGGGACCCCGGCGCCGATCCGCTCCTGGGCCAGCTTCCCGCGCGCGGCGCGATCGAGGTCAAAGGCACCTCGGATGACGCATTCGTAATCGCCGAGTCGGAGCAGGTGGCGCGCTACGTAGAACGCTACGGACTGGTGCTGGTAACGAACCTCCGGGACTTCGTGCTCGTGGGCAGGAACGTCGACGGCGACGGCGTCCGTCAGCTCGAAACCTGCCGACTTGCCACCAGCGAGACCGCATTTTGGGCCAAGGTCCAGCATCCCCGCACGTATGGCGAGGAGGCGGGCGAGGGCCTCACCGAGTTCCTGCGTCGGGTGCTCCTGCACAACGCACCGCTCTCCGACCCGAAGGACCTCGCGTGGTTCCTCGCAAGCTACGCGCGCACCGCGCGACTCCGTCTGGAGCAGAAGCACGAGCTGCCCGCGCTCGACGCGCTCCGCTCGCAACTCGAGGACGCGCTCGGCCTCAAGTTCGAGGGAGAGAAGGGCGACCACTTCTTCCGGTCCACGCTGGTGCAAACGCTCTTCTACGGCATGTTCGCGGCATGGGTGCTGTGGGCGCGCGACATGGATCACACCGAGCAGGTCCCGCGGGAGCGCCGCTTCCAGTGGGAAACCGCCACTGCCACGCTGCACGTCCCCATGGTCTACGAGCTCTTCCGTCAGTTCGCCGACGTGCGCCAGTTGGGCGCCCTGGGAATCTCCGAGGTCCTGGAGTGGGCCGAGGAGATACTGTGGCGCATCGACCGCAAGGCGTTCTTCGAGAAGTTCCGTGAAGAGCACGCGGTGCAGTACTTCTACGAGCCGTTCCTCGAGGCGTTCGACCCGGCGCTCCGCAAGGAGCTCGGCGTGTGGTACACGCCCGACGAGGTCGTGAAATACATGGTTGCGCGGGTGGACTGGGCGCTTCGCGAAGAGCTGGGCATTGCCGATGGTCTCGCTGACCCGAGCGTGGTGGTGCTCGATCCGTGCTGCGGTACCGGTGCGTACCTGGTGGAGGTGCTTCGCACCATCGGCCGGACGCTCACCGGCAAGGGGGCCGACGCGCTCACCCGCAACGACGTGAAGCGTGCCGCGCTGGAGCGCGTGATCGGCTTCGAGATCATGCCGGCGCCGTTCGTGGTGGCGCACCTGCAGATGGGAATCCTTCTCGCCGAGCTGGGCGTGCCGCTCAAGGACGCCGATGAGCGCGCCGCCATCTACCTCACCAACGCGCTCACCGGCTGGGGTGACGGTGGCATCACGCCGCCGAAAGAGAGGCGCGGGGTGGAGGGCCAGCTGCACTCGACGCTGCTGTTCCCGGAGTTCGCCGAGGAGCGCGACGCCGCTGACCGCGTCAAACGCGAGGAGAAGATCCTCGTGGTGATCGGCAATCCGCCGTACAACGGGTATGCGGGCATGGCGGTGGATGAAGAGCGCGGGCTGTCGGAGGCGTACAGGACCACCAAGCGTGCGCCGAAACCGCAGGGCCAGGGACTGAACGACCTCTACGTGCGGTTCTATCGCATGGCCGAGCGGCAGATCACCGAGCGGAGTGGCAGGGGCGTGGTGTGTCTGATCTCCAACTCCAGCTGGATCGACAGCCTGTCGTTCACCGGGATGCGCGAGCGGTTCCTTGAGGTGTTCGACTCGATCCGCGTGGACAACCTCAATGGGGACAAGTACCGCACCGGCAAGCTGACGCCAGAAGGCAAGCCGGATCCCAGCGTGTTCTCAACCGAGAAGAACCGCGAGGGCATCCAGGTTGGGACGGCTATCGGCCTGCTCGTTAAGGGCAGGGAGCATTCGGTCACCGTCGAGTATCGCGACTGGTGGGGTGCGTCCAAGCGAAAGGACCTGGACGCCGCAGCCGCTGAGTTGCCCGAAGGCTACGTCTCGCACGAACCAGTCCTTGAGCTAGGGCTGCCGTTCCGCCCCGCCGAGGTTGCCGAGGGGTATCTGTCGTGGCCGAAGATCCCGGAGTTGTTCCCGGTGTTTTACCCCGGCGTTCAGACGAAGCGCGACGAGTTCGTCGTGGATATTGACCGAGACGTGCTGATGAAGAGACTGTACGCATTTGCGGACCCCTCGGTTTCCGATGAACAGATGCGATCGATCTCCCCGCGCGCCATGGAGAAAACCGCGCAATACGATCCGCGTGAGATACGCCGCTTCATTCAGATGCGAGGCATCTTGGAAGACCACGTGGTCCGGCACCTCTACCGACCACTGGACTTGCGGTGGGTCTACTGGGAGCCAGATGTGCCGCTTCTGAGTCGACGAGTGCCCGAGTACTATCCGCAGGTCTTCGATGGCAACCGGTTCATCGCCAGCCAACACAAGCCGCGCAGGACGTGGTCGCGAACGCAGCCATCCACGAGCCTTGCGTGTCTCGACCTTATTGATCGCGGAGCGAGCCTCTTCCCTGAGCAGATCAAATCGAGCGGGCTTCTTCAGGACAGCCACCCCAATCTGTCGACCCGCGCAGATGAGTACTGCGAGGTTCTTGACTGTACCAGCGGAGACCTGCAGGCCCATCTCCTGGCCGTCGGGCACGCACCATCGTTTGAGCGCGAGAACTCTGCGGCACTCATGCAAGATTGGCCGCGCGCCCCACTGCCTGCAAGCGAAGGCGCTCTCGAGGCATCGGTCGAGTTGGGCTCGCGAGTTGGCACGCTGCTGGACCCGGACCGAGAGGCGGTAGCCCACTTGATCGCGCAGGCGGTAGGTACCCTCTCTGCCACCGTCGCCTCCCTCGACCCGGCCACCGACCTTGCTGTCACCGCCCGCTGGGGCATCGCCGGCAAGGGCGGCATCACGATGCCGTCGACTGGCAAGCTCACCGAACGCCCCTACACCGACGACGAGCGGCAGGCCATCGCGGAACACGCAGCCACACTCGGCATGTCGGCGGAGCAAGCCATCGAGCTCCTCGGCGAGACCTGCTTCGACGTGTACCTCAACGACAAGGCGTACTGGCGCTGTGTGCCGTCGGCCGTCTGGCGCTACACGATCGGCGGCTACCAGGTGATCAAGAAGTGGCTGAGCTACCGCGAGCGCGCGCTGTTGGGCCGCGACCTCAAGCCCGAGGAGGCGCGCTACGTCACCGAGATGGTGCGTCGCATCGCGGCGCTTGTGCTCATGCAGCCCGAACTCGACGCCAACTACGAGCGCGTGAAGGCCGACGTGTGGGAGTGGGGGGTCGCTCCAGGTGCTTCGGGAAGGTAGACGTGAATGCAGAGCCATTTCCTACCCTGCGTGCTCCTCAAGCGCTTCGATGACGGGGCTGGACGGGATTCTACTGTGTACGTGGTGCGCGCTGATGACGGGACGACGCGCAAGCAGAAGGTCCGCAAAGTTGCCAAGGAGAACAACCTCTACGCATTGGACGATGACCTCTTCAGGAAGGCTCAAGCCGATGAGCTTCCTGCGGAGTATCGCCAACGAAACGGTCTCGAGGCACTCCTTGGAGATGTTGAGCATGCGGCAGGGCTTTCCTTGGATCGGATCGAAGCATCTCGAATTCTCCCCACAGGCTTAGATGATCGTCACGTGTTCCTTTGGTTTCTCGCCCGCCTCCTATGTCTGAATCCGCGCTATATGCGTCACATCCACAGTATGAGCGGATACGAACATCCTTTTGCCAGACCAGGACGCAGGTGATCGGCGTCGCGCTGTACCACCACGAAAGCCTGATGACATACCTCAACCACTGCGCTTTCACGCTCTATGACTTCAAGCAGTCGGGTCCCATGCTTGTGCGCGGAGATCTGCCGGTCGTTTCCATACCGCCGCAAGGGCCCCCGGACGATGGCACGGCGCCGCGCGTTATGCTGCCGCTCTCCTCAGACCTGCTCTTGGTGGCGGTAGAAGGTGCTGGCGACGAGGTTCGCGAAGGGCACGTGGCGCTGGCCGGTTACGCCAATGCGTACGCCCTGTACATGGCGTGCCGAGAGGTCTACTCACGACGCCGGGACTTTCCCGTGATGCTGCTTTCGTCCGAAACAGTGGACCTGACGATTGAGGACGCAATTTCCGGACGGGGCCCCGACGTCGTCGCACATCCCGGTCGTAGCTGTCGATCATGAACGCTACACCCGTTGTCGACGTTCATCGCATCCAGCGGGCAGCGAATCTCTTCAACCTGGGCGCCGGTCCGGAGGGCGAGGACTTCTTATCGAGATGGCCTGGTTGCCCTGCGTGAAAGGTGCGGGAATGCGGAGAGTATTCAGAAAGGTCCTGTATAGGTTGTACTGCCAGACTCGCGGGTATGGGTGAGGATGCAATCCCGGTGTTCGATCAGGGGGGAGGGTTCAGTGACCGCAAACCACCAGCATATGGTGTACAAACAGGTAACCGCCGGCAGCAGCAGTCACATGAGACACGGCGTCGCCTGTTCGAGGAGATTGAGGCATCCATCGGTCGTCCTCTAGTTACCTACTTCACAAGTTTCAACTATCAAGTGATGATCGACGACAACGATGCGAACATGCTTGAGGGTGTGCTACAGGATCTTGACCTATCCAACGGTCTCGCGCTGATGATCAGCACACCCGGCGGCAACGGTCTGGCGGCCGAGCGAATCATCAACGTCTGTCGGAACTACAGCGGCACCGGCGAATACCAGGCGATTGTTCCAGGTAAGGCCAAATCGGCCGGGACCGTCATATGCTTGGGTGCATCAAGAATCGTAATGGGTCGAAGTGCGGAACTTGGACCCATCGACCCGCAATGGTCGCCTCGAGACAGCACCATGGCCTTTTCGCTCCCTGATCTTGTCGAGGGCTATGACGAGCTCTTTGCCACAGCAGTAGCGGCAACCGGTCGCTTGGAGCCATACCTTCAGCAGCTCAGTCACTACGATGCGCGCGAGGTCAAGCAGTTCCGATCGCTGATTGACCTCTCGGAGGACATTGCGGTTCGTGCCCTGAAGACCGGTATGATGAAGGACGAATCGGAGAAGGATATCTGCCGACGGATGAAGCTGTTCCTGGACCCCAAGGCGACCAAGACCCATGGCCGCGCCATCTATTTCGCCACAGCGCGCGAGTGTGGACTCACCATCGAGGAGGTCGACCCCAAGAGCGATATCTGGGGTAAGCTATATGAGCTGCACGTTCGTTCTGACAACTTCGTGTCGACGAGCGCAGCCAAGTGCATTGAGAGCAAGGAAGGCTCGTTCGCAGTCGGTGCACCGAGTAGGGACTAGGGGAGACGGCATGGCAACCAAGCGAACACAGAGACCGACTTCAGCGATGGGTGAGGCGCAGAAGAGTCTGCAAGAAATGATGGAGACCATTCGCCCGTTCACGGAGCCCGAGCGTCCGAAACACGTGAAGCGGCCGACTCGGTGGGTAAGCGGCGGGACTTCCGAATTTCAGTCTTGTACAGGTTCGCATCAGCGCCACGTGTAGTCCCGCGCGGCCGCTGCTGCCTGCTGACCCTCGGACCGGTGCCTCGTCCTCGACTCCTGCCGCAAGCGCCGGTTGCTGTGGTCGCTACCTTCGGCCAGGTCTTGACCCGGTGCGCGCGCGGGATATCACTGATGATGCCACTCCCCCCGGTTCTATCGGGGCGCAGGGCCGCCGCGAGGCGGTCTTTGCACTTAGCGGGTGGGCGAAGGCTCGTCCGGTCGGAATGTAAGTCCCGCATGCGTACGTATGTCTAGTCATATATGTTCAGTCCGCTGACCTAAGAGAGAACATCGGGGTGCCATTCAGAGCCAGTTGCCGACCAGAATCCTCTTGACCCCCACGCCCCGCGCGCGCTAAGGTAGCCGCCAACACCCGGCGGCGTTGGCCGGTCATACACCGTGAACGTGAGGGAAGAGGGCGTCATCGGCCCGGCCACCCCTCCACAGGTTCCCTGCCAGGGCGACTCCCGGGAGTCGCAGGAAGCGGGCGGAAGACCGGAGCCGTTGCATCCGGAATCGAGACCAGGCGCGATTTGGGCGCCCGGTGAAGACAGGTGGTACCGCGAGCGGCCCTCGCCCTGTTCCCCAGGGGAGGCCGTTTCTTCGTTTCCGGGCAGAGTCCCGGGTGAGGGTGATCGCGATGGGTACCGCGAGAGTGGTCTTCGACAGGTGGGACGGACGCTATTCGTCGCGTATGCGCGACGTGCGCTCCTCGGCGGTGCGCGACCTCTTTGGCGCTGCCACCCGCGCAGACGTCATCTCGCTCTCGGGTGGCATGCCCGAGATCTCCCGCGTGCCCGCTGACGCCGTGGCCCGCGTCGCGGCGGCCGGCATCCGCGAGAACGCAGCCCAGGCGCTCCAGTACGGCTCGTCCGAGGGCCGCGCGCCGCTTCGCGACGTCATCGTTGAGCTCATGGCCGAGTCCGGCGTACGCCTCAAGGCCGAGGACCTCATCGTCACCGCGGGCGCGCAGCAGGCGCTCGACCTGGTCGCCAAGATCTTCATCGACCCGGGTGACGTGATCATCACCGAAGGGCCCACCTATCTGGGAGCGCTCCAGGCGTTCTCGGCGTACCAGCCCAACATCGTGTGCATCCCCATGGACGACGATGGCATGCGCGTAGACATGCTCGAAGAGAAGCTTGGCCAGCTCGGTCCGCGCGGCGCCAAGTTCATCTACACGATCCCCAACTTCCAGAACCCGGCGGGCGTGACGCTCACGCCCGAGCGCCGCCGACGGCTGCTGGAACTCGCGCACGAGTACGACATCCCCGTCATGGAGGACGACCCCTACGGGCGCCTGCGCTTTGAGGGTGGACACTGCAAGCCGCTGCGCTCGCTCGACGACGAGGTCATCTACCTGGGTACGTTCTCCAAGATCTTCGCGCCCGGGCTGCGTTTGGGATGGGTCACCGCGCCGCGACCCATCATGGCCAAGATCCTGCTCGCCAAGCAGGCCGCGGACCTGTGCGGAAGCGAGTATGCGCAGGTCACGGCCGAGCGGTACTTCACCGGCACCCGCTGGCGGCGCGTGCTGCAGGACCTGACCCGCACGTACGCGGAGCGTCGCGACGCCATGCTCGAGGCGCTCGCCGAGCATTTCCCGCCCGAGGCGCGCTTCACGCATCCCGAGGGGGGCTTCTTCGTGTGGGCAGAGCTTCCGGCGTTCATCGACACCAAGTCGCTTCTCGCCGAGGCGGTCGAGCACGGCGTCACGTACGTGCCAGGCGACGCGTTTTACCCCGACGACCGCGGTCGCAACTGCATGCGCCTGGCGTTCTGCTTCGCGAGCCCCGATGATATCCGCGAGGGGATCCGCCGGCTGGCCGAGGTCCTCGAGGACCGGCTCGAACTCTACCGCGCCTTCCAGGCAGCGGGTCACTTTGCCGAGGAGGTGCGTCCCGCATCATGAAAGAGAAGATCGCGGTTCTCATGGGTGGCCGCTCGCTCGAGCGCGAGATCTCACTTCGCAGCGGGCAGCGCGTCTGCGATGCGCTCACCGAGCGCGGCTACCGCGTGGTGCCGCTGGACGTGACGCCCGAACTCGTCGAGACGCTTCGCGCCGAGCGTCCCGACGCCTGCTACATCGCGCTCCACGGCAAGGACGGGGAGGACGGCACCATCCAGGAGGTCCTGGAGTTCCTCGGCATCCCGTACACCGGGCCGGGTGTGGTCGCCTCGGCGCTCGCGTGGAACAAGGCGGTCTCCAAGCGCCTGTTGGCCGAGAACGGCATCCCCACACCCGCGTGGTTCGCGTTCTCCTCGGCCGCATTCAAGCAGATGGGGGCCGCCACAGCGCTCGACCTGGTGCCCGATGCCCTCGGCGGATTCCCGCTGGTCGTGAAGCCGTCGGGGCAGGGCTCAGCGCTCGGACTCACCAAGGTGGAGGACGCAGACGCGCTCCCCGAGGCGCTGCTCACGGCGCTCTCCTACGGCGACACCGCGATAGTGGAGAAGTGGATCGACGGCGTAGAACTCGCCGTCTCGGTGATCGACGGTCCCGAGGGCGTGCGTGTGCTGCCGCCGGTGGAGATGGTGGCCAAGTCCGGTCTCTTCGACTTCTCGGCGATGTACACGCCCGGCGAGACCGACTACTACGTGCCCGCAAGGCTCTCTCCCGAGGTCACCGCCGAGGTCGTGCGCCAGGCCGAGGCAGTCCACACACTCCTCGGGTGCCGTCACGTCAGTCGCGTTGACATGGTTGTGGACGCGAACGGGACCCCGTTCGTGCTTGAATGCAACACGTCCCCGGGTATGACCGAGACCTCGCTGCTGCCCATGGCCGCCTTGGCGGTAGGCATCGACTTCCAAGAGTTGGTAGAACGTCTCGCATGCGCAGCGCTCAATGCACTAGAGTGATGGGTATAGGAACTAATGCGGGGAGACCCGCTATCGGCCCCGACGTCGGAGGTGTGTTGTATGTACGACTATCGCAGAAGTGAGGGCATTCTCGGTGCGTTCCTGCTCGGCGGGATCGCCGGCGCCGTGCTCGGTCTGTTGTTCGCGCCGCGCTCGGGCAAGGAGAACCGGGACCTCATCGCACTCAAGGCCAAGGAGTACTGGGGTGAGGGCACGGAGTTCTACGAGACCGGTCGCGAGAAGGTGACCGAGGTCTATTCTACGGGTCGTGAGAAGGCCACCGAGACCGCCGAGGAGCTTCGCGTCAAGCTCGATACCGCGCGCGAGAAGCTGCGCGAGCAGGTGGACACGGTGTCCAAGGACGCCAAGGGCAAGGTCGTGGAGTACGCGCCAGCCGCCAAGGAGAGGGTGCACCAGGCTGCTGAGGCGATGAAGTCGGGTCTGGAAACCGCCGAGGGTAAGGCGGAGGAGCTGCTGGACAAGGCTGTTGAGAAGGCTGCCGAGCCCGCACCCGAGCTCGGGCTGGGTGACGCCCCTATGGCGGACGCTCCATCTCCCAGCTAGTCTGGTTGAGGCGATAACCGATCCTCGAGGCCGGTCGCGAACGCGGCCGGCCTCGGTGTGAGTGAGGGAGCTAGCATGCCGCGTGTGTCCGGCATCATCGGACGCGAGGTGGTCTCCTCTAAGGACCAGATCCTTGGTACCGTGGCGGAGGTGCTGTTCGCACCGTCCGAGCCGCGGGCGATAGGGCTCACGGTCGAGCGACCCCGCGTGGCCGGAGTTGTGGCGAAAGCTCCACGCTACGTACCGCTCGAGTCGGTGGCGCTGCGCGAGAGGCGAGTGGAGCTGCGGACGGTGGGGCTTCCCCCGGAGGCCAAGACCGAGAAGGTCATAGGCGTCACCTGGGAGGAGACCGTGCAGTGGCGGGGTATGCCCGTCGTGGCGCCGTCGGGTCGCGTCATCGGCGTTATCATGGACATCGACTTCGAGCGTCCGAGCGGCCAGGTCACTGCGCTCGAGCTCTCATCGGGCGTTCTGGGTGACGCGGCGGTCGGTCGGCTGACAGTTTCGGGCGATGTGGTGCTAGGCTATGCCGATGACGCCGTTCGAGTGTCCGTTGAGTACAGCGATCTGGAGGTCTCCGGCGGAGCGGCGAAAGTCGCAGCTGCCGGTGTGGCGACCGTCAAGGACAAGGGCGGCAAGCTGGCCAAAGGCGCGTACGACGTGGGAATGACCGCCGCGATCGCGGTGGGCCGTTCCTTCAAGCACGGTAGAGCCAAGCGTGCCGTCGACGGACTGCGTAAGATGGTCTCGGACGCCACCGGGGACGACGACGAGTAGAGGCCGTGAGCATGGCCAGACGCTTCCGCCCGCTTACAACCGAGAACGCAGCCGACTTGCCTCCGGGCTGTGCCAGCTGCGTCTACTGGGAGTCGGCCGAGCGGCTGCCAGTTGAGTGCGGCGCTCGCTGCGACGTCCATCTCGCGACGGGATGGATCTCGCGCGTAAGCTCGGAGTGGGGCGACTGCGGGCGCGTCGTCATGGAGGACGGCGACATACTGGGCTTCATCAAGTACGCTCCCACAGCCTTCGTCCCGCAGGCGCAGAACATGCCCGCCGGACCCCCGTCGGACAAGGCGGTCCTCCTGTGTTGCATGCACATCACACCCGACGCGAGACAGCGCGGTCTGGGCAAGGTGCTGCTGCAGGCCGCTCTGCGCGACCTCGTGCAGCGGGGCGAGCGTACGGTGCAAGCGTACGCAACCGCGCGACAGGGCGACTTCGTGACCTCGCCGGTCGTGGGAGTGCAGTTCTTGCTGAGGATGGGATTCACGGTGGCCAGGCCGCATCCCGAGTTGCCGTTGATGCAGATGGACTTGCGCTCACTGGTTGCTTGGACCGAGAATCTTGAGGCTGTGCTGGAGTCACTCAGGCTTCCCTTACGCGTGCCGAGCAGGGCACCCGTTCCAAACATGCGACGCAACGGAGGATCATGACCGGCACGTCCGAGACGCCACACACGCCACGCAAGGCCGGTTCGGCCGAGCGCGTGCGCGCATATCTAGACAGCCACGGCCTGGCCGACTCGCTCGTCCACTTCGAACAGTCGACCAAGACCGCGCAGATGGCCGCCGACGCCATGGGCTGCGAACTGGGCCAGATCGTGAAGTCCCTGGTGTTCGTCGTGGACGGACGACCCGTGCTGGCACTTGTGGCGGGCGACCGCCGCGGCGACAGCGCCGCGATCGCCGCGCTGATGGACGGGGCGAAGACCTCGTTCGCCGATGCGGATACCGTGCGTAAGGCGACCGGCTACGCCATCGGCGGTGTCTCGCCGTTCGACCTGCCCGCCGAGCTCCCGGTGTATATCGACGATTCGCTGCAGCGGTTCGAGGTCGTCTATCCCGCCGGCGGGACGCCGAGTTCCATGGTCCGGATGAGCTTTGAGTCGCTCGTCGCGATCTCGGGCGGGACCATTCAGAGGATCGCGGAGTGATCGCCACCCGATGCTAGCCGCACGACCAAGATCGACGCGCATGTCCGTCGCGGGCCTCATCGCCGGCGTGCTGGGGTTTGCCCTGCTCGCAATCGTGAGCCACGGGGCGTTCTCACGCGTGGCGGTCTCGGTCGACGGGCGAAAGGTCTACGCGCGGGTCGGCGAACCCGTGAGTTCGGTCGCGTCCACGGCCGGTCACGCGGTCCCCGGTGATGTGCTCGCGGCGTCCGACGGACGCGTGGTATCGCAGGGTACCGGCGGCGCCCCCCGGATCCGGCTGAATGACGCGCCGGCGCCCGCCCGCTCGCGCGTGAGTCCGGGTGACGTGATCGTTACCGCGCCCGGCGCCGACCTGGTAGAGGCCACCACCGAGGAGACCCGCGCCATCCCGATCCCGTCCCAGACCGTCGGCACGGGCGCGCTCATGACGATGGAGGCCCCCGGGGAGGTCGGCATCCAGCGCGTTGTGGTGGGTGCTGTCTCGGGCGACATCATCGCGAGTGAGACCGTCCGGCCTGCCGAGCCGATGATCCTGCGCCGTATCGGGGACGGCGACGGCAAGGTGGTCGCGCTCACCTTCGACGACGGCCCCTGGCCGCGGCAGACGGATGCAGTGCTCGAGATTCTCGACGAATACGATGTGCCGGCCACGTTCTTCATGGTCGGGGACAGGGTCAAGCGCAAGCCGGACATCGCGAAGCGCGTGGCGCGGGCGGGACACCTTATCGGCAACCACACCTATCACCACGCAGACCTGACGACGCTTCCGCCAGCCAAGATCAAGAGCGAGATCGCCGGCACGAGTCGTATGATCTCACGCGCGACCGGCAAGAAGGTCATGTGGTTCAGGCCGCCCATGGGACGGGTCGACGCCCGGGTCTACGCGGAACTGAAACGCCAGAAGATGCGCCCGGTGCTGTGGACGGTCGATCCCCAGGACTGGCGGGACGGCATGAAGGCCGCGGACATAGAGCGCGCGGTCGTCTCGGCGGTGAAGCCCGGCTCGGTCATCTTGCTGCACGACGGCGGCGGAGACCAGAGCGAGATGATCAAGGCGCTGCCGCGCATCATCCGCATCCTGCGCGCGCGTGGATACGACTTCGTGCTCTTGGGGGACGTGGACTCCGTGAAGTCCCGCTGGTAGAGGATCTACGGCCGTCTGTATACGCAGGTCTGCGTGCATAGCACGTCGACCGAGCGGTCGTTCTCCGAACAAGGCACCGCGGGGACGATCTGCTCATCGTAGGCGATGCCCACGACCGGGACATCGCGGGTCAGGCCGGCGAGCAGGCGATCGTAGTAGCCCCCGCCCATGCCCAGCCGGTTACAGCTGTCGTCGAACGCGACGCCAGGGACCACGAACAGGTCGATCTCGTCGGGGGACACCAGTGGAGCGTCGGGGCATGGTTCCCGCAGGCCGAACGGGCCTTTGCACAGCTTGCGTCCGCGTTCGTGCCAGTGCAGCGTGACGGTCATGTTGTCGACGACACGCGGGAGCGCCACGCGAATACCCCTGTCCCACAGCGCCCGGATCAAGGGATCGGCGTCGATCTCCTCGGGCATGGCGCCGTACGCCGCAACGGTGCGGACGCCGCGCATCTCGGGCAGGGCGAGAACCGCTTGCGCGGCAGCCGCCGAAGCGGAGTCGCGAAGCTCGGGCGTGATGGCACGCCGCGCGGCACGTGCCCTGAGCCGTAGCGTCGACTTGAGCCGTGCGAAACTGTCAGGTGTCATGCAGTACTCCTCCCGGGCCGCAGTATAGCGCACCGCTGTGACACGCAGCTGTGACGTCTGGGCGCAGCCGCGTCAGCCGATGCCGAGCACTGTCATGCCCAGGAGTACGACCGTGAGCGAGACAACCACGGCGATGGTGGTCCACGCGAGCACATTGTTGAGTCCGGTGTTCACGTGGCGCCCCATGATGCGACGGTCGTTCGTGATCACCATCATGAAGATGAGCAGGAACGGCAGCAGCATGCCGTTGACGACCTGCGAGACCAGCATGATGGCGATCAGGTCCAGGCCCGGTATCAGGATGAACGCGGCACCCACGGCGATGACGAATGTGTAGATGCCGTTGAAGATGGGCGCCTCCGCCCACGAACGGTCCAGTCCCGACTCAAACCCGAACGCCTCGCAGATCGCGTAACTGGCGGTAAGCGGCAGTACCGCCGCCGCGAGTACGGAGGCCGACAGCAGGCCGATGGAGAAGAGCATCTCGGCATACGGACCCGCGAGCGGAGCGAGCGCGCCCGCCGCTTCGCCTGCGCTCGTTATCTCGACTCCGGCGGGATGCAGCACCGTGGCGGTCGTGATGATGATGAAGCACGCGATGAGGTTGGCCGCGATCGCGCCGATGATCACGTCCCAGCGGGCCAGCGCCCACTCCTTCACTGTGGTGCCCTTGTCCACGATGTTGCTCTGCACCAGGAACTGCATCCACGGTGCGATGGTGGTGCCCGTAAGGCCGATCGCCAATGCGATGAATGCTTGCGTCGGGATGATCGTGGGTACCACGAAGCTCTTTGCCACCACGCCCCAGTCGGGACGGGCAAGGAACGCCGCTACAACGTATGCGATGAATACCGAAGACAGCGCCAGCAGCACCTTCTCGACATTGCGATATGAGCCGCGTACGACGAGCATCCAGACCACGATCGCCGCGATGGGAACCGAGATGTACTTGGAGACGCCGAACAGCTGCATGGCCGCGGCGATGCCGGCGAACTCGGCCACGGTGGTGGCCGCGTTGCTTGTCAGCAGCAGCATCATGGCGAAAAACGTGGGGCGCACCCCGAATCGTTCGCGAATAAGGGCCGAGAAGCCCTTGCCTGTGACGGCGCCCATGCGACCGGCCATCTCCTGCACGATGGCAAACGACGGCGTCATCGCCAGCATCATCCAGAGCATCGCGTAGCCGTACTTGGCGCCCGCCACCGAGTACGTGGAGATGCCGCCCGAGTCGTTGCCCGCCGATGCGGCGATGATC
Organism: Coriobacteriia bacterium; assembly: GCA_049657775.1. GTDB lineage: Bacteria > Actinomycetota > Coriobacteriia > Anaerosomatales > Anaerosomataceae > JBASNZ01. The sequence continues at coordinate 18,157 of JBASNZ010000100.1, forward strand.
CCCGGGCCGATCACGGCCAGGAGCGCGAAGGCCGGCGCTCTGCGCTTGATGTCGGTTGTCGCCGCCAACGGTTATCCCCGCGGCACGAGAGTCGCCGCCCACAGCGACCCGGCTACGTACGCAAGGCCAAGATAGACGGCGCCGCCAAGCGCCATCGCTGTGATCCCCAAACCGGTCCCCGAGACACGCTTCCCGTTGGCACTGCGCATGATCGCGATGTGTCCCATCAGGCTGCCCAGGATGACCGTCACAAACGTTGCGATCGCCGTTACCAGGGCGAACGGCAACTCCAACGGGTTTCGCTGCCCGATAAGGATGTAGGAGAAAGCGAAGGCCACCAGCCCTGCGACGATCGAGATGGCCAGGCCCATGGTGCCTTCGCGCAGCATTCGGGCGCCAAACGACGGGCGTTCATCTGCGTCCTCGCCCTCGATGAGCTCGGCGAGCGTGCGCGAAGAGAGATCCTCGGCCGATCTGAGCAGGAGTGGTAGCAGTACAAGTGCCCAGCCCATGAACATGAGACCGAATGCCGGTCCGGCCGCGCCACTGCGGGCAACGGCCTCGCTCAGAGGCGTCTTGATGGCCAGGTACACGACAAACGCGACCGACCACACCACGAGCCACGCGTATCGGCGTAGGAGCCACCACCAGATGCTCGCGAGCGGTCCCTGGCCTGCTGAAGAACCCGTGGCGAGGGCAAGGTCCTCGGCCGACTCCTCCTCCATGACCTCCAGGGCGTCGTCGACGGTCACCATGCCCAGGATACGGCCGGTCTCGTCCACAACAGGCAGCGCGAGCAGGTCGTACTTGCTCATCATCTCGGCGACGTCTTCCTGGTCGTCGTCGGGATTCACGGTGAACATCTCGCGCTCGGCGATCTCGGCGACCGTGGTCTCCGGGGGCGACACGATCAGGTCGCGCAGTGAGATCACGCCTGTGAGCGTGCGATCGTCATCGGTGACGTAGATGTAGTAGATGCTCTCGTTATCCGCGGCATCCGCGCGCAGGTGCTCGATGACCTCGCCGACCGTCATCTCCTCGGTCACGGTGGTGACCTCCGGCGTCATGATGCCGCCGGCTGTCTTGTCGCGGTAGCCCAGGAGCGAGCGGATCGCGTGCGCCTCGCTCACGCCCATCAGCCGCAGCAGCGCCTCGGCCTTGTCGTAGGGGAGGTCGCCGATGATGTCGGCCGCGTCGTCCGGATCCATCTCTTCGAGGATGTCTGATGCGCGCTGAGCTCCAAGGTCGTCGATGACATCGGCCTGCAGCTCGTCCTCGAGTTCGGAGATCGCCTCGGCGGCCTGCGAGTTGTCCAGGTGCTCAAACACCTTTGCACGCTGCGATGGCCCGAGCTGCTCAAGAACGTCGGCCACGTCCGCCGGGTGCAGTTCGTGGAGACGCTTGTGCGTGACCGAGAGCTTCACGTTCGAGAGGTCGCGGTCGAGCAGGTCCATGTAGTTCCACGCGATGAGGTTCTCGGAGAGGTCCCGGCCAAAGAGTCTGGCGATCGCGCCGACCGCGCGCTCGACCGAGGGGTGCAGGCCGCGGAGGATGCCGCGAAGGCCGACCTCGGCACCCAGGAGCCGCAGCTGGTTGCGGGACTCCGAGAGCTTGAGGTCGTTCACGCGGACGACCTTCATGCCCTGCGTGTCCACGATCTGCTGGTTGAGCAAGTCGCGGTTGAGCAGGATCTCGTCGGGCTGGAGGTAGCTGAAGCGAAGCGCATCGCGCGTGGCGTTGAGGGTGACTTGCTCGTCGTCGATCTCGGCCACGTACTTGCGCCACGACAGCATGAACGGCGTCTTCCCGGGGCCGAGGAACGCGAGGGACGTCACACGCGGAAACACCTCGCGGGTGGCGATGGCGACGTCGTGGATGGTGCCGATGGTCTCACCGGCGGCATCCACCACCGGCTTGCCCAGCATGCGGGTCAAGTAGAACATGCTGCTCCCTCCCTTCGAACTCGCGCTCGAAAGGTCTCTATGGGGGTCCCGCACCCCCCGAGTGGGAGCCGGGACCTACGGACTGTGTGGAGTCACTGGGGTCCTCTTCAACGGCAACAGGTCTGACAACGAAAATACCCCTGGTCCGGGTAGACGAGGGGTCGGGCGCGGCACTGAGTGGCGGCCGCATACGCCGTCCGGGCGCTGCGCTCCGGACTGCCCCTTCCCTCGTCGATGGTTTGAGCACTGTCCGACGTAGGGAACGCGACTGTGTGTGTCGCGCGGCGGAGATGGCCGCCCGCCTCGTCCCAGCCACCTTATCCTTCGCCTTAAGCCGGCGAGGGTTGTTCTACCCATTGGCGTCTCTCGACATTTCCGGGCAGTGGCCTATGTTCGAACAGGAGCCGCACCTAACGGAACGGAGCCTTACACGTTGTCAATGCCCCTAGGGGCACCCTCGATTGTAGCCTCCGAGCAGCGCATATGCAATCTCACGCCGAGGAGAGACGCGGCCTATCCGCCTTTGACGGCGAGCCATGCATGCACGAACTCCCATCCTTCGCCACGGTGCTTGAGCGTGACCGTGTGACACGCGTGTGCCATCACTTCATCGGCCATGAAGCGGTGAGGCAGGCTGGCATGGGTATGTTCACCTTGGGCGTGTAGACGCCCCTGACGCGCTGCTGGCACCTGGCCCGACATAGTGTAGACAAGGGAGAACCGATGGATCACGAGCACACGCCCCCGCCAGTGTCGTCCGTGGAGTCGAACGGCGCGCATGAAGATCACTCGGGGCACTCCGGAAGCCAGGGATCCGGTCAAGCGGGGCACTCCGGAAGCCAGGGATCCGGTCACGCGGAGCACTCCAGCGGTCGGCACGAGGGTCACTCGCTGGCGGACTTTCGTAGGCGCTTCTGGGTGAGCCTGGCGCTCACCGTCCCTGTGATCTTGATCTCTCCGGGGCTGCCACTTGTCTCGGGGGGCCGTGTTCTCGACGTGCCCGGCGCTGACTGGATACTGCTGGGGCTTTCTACGACGCTCTATGTCTTCGGCGGCATGCCCTTCCTCAAGGGCCTTGTCCGTGAGCTGCGCGACCGCAAGCCCGGCATGATGACGCTTGTGGCTGTGGCGATCAGCGTCGCCTACTTCTACAGCGCCGCCACGGTCTTGGGCCTCGAAGGCATGCCGTTCTTCTGGGAGCTCGCGACATTGATCGACATCATGCTTCTCGGTCACTGGATCGAGATGCGCTCAGTGGGTGAGGCGTCCAAGGCACTTGAGTCGCTCGCCAAATTGATGCCGTCGCAAGCGCATCGTAAGAATCCCGATGGATCCACCACCGACGTCGACCTTGGGCAGCTGCAGACGGGCGACGTGGTCCTCGTTCGTCCAGGTGAGAAGATCCCAGCGGATGGAGATGTGCTCGAAGGCGCCTCGGCCGTTAACGAGTCGATGCTCACCGGCGAGTCGGTCCCGGTCTCCAAGTCCCCTGGCGAACGAGTCATCGGAGGCTCCGTCAATGGAGAGGGTGCCATCACGGTGACTGTGGCACGAACGGGAGCCGAGTCGTTCCTGTCGCAGGTCATACAACTCGTACGAGAGGCGCAAGAGTCGAAGTCCAAGACGCAAGACCTCGCTGATCGAGCTGCGATGTGGCTCACGCTTGTGGCGCTTGGCGGGGGTGCTCTCACATTCGCGACCTGGCTGACTCTCGGCCAGTCGCTCTCTTACGCCATGGAGCGCGCGGTCACCGTGATGGTCATTGCGTGCCCTCACGCGCTCGGGCTTGCCATCCCTCTTGTGGTGGCTGTGTCCACTTCGCTGGGCGCAGGCAGCGGATTGCTTGTGCGAAACCGCATGGCATTTGAGAACGCACGTCTGATCGACGCCGTCATATTCGATAAGACCGGCACCCTGACCCTCGGAAGCTTCGGCGTCGAGGAGGTCGTGACGTTCGGTGACACATCCCGCGAGACGGTGCTGTCGCTCGCGGGTTCGATCGAGGAGTTGTCCGAGCACCCCATAGCACGGGCGATCGCCGACGCCGCGACGGACAAGTCCCAGGTAGATGAGTTCAAAGCCATCCCCGGCAAGGGCGCTCAAGGTCGCATCGATGGTGAGGAGATCGCCGTTGTCAGTCCTGGCTATCTGAAGGAGGCCGGGATTGAGACGCCGACAGGGATCGATCCGCTGCCCTCGGGCGGCCGGACGGTCGTTTTCGTGCTCAGGAACAGAACGGTGATAGGATCCATCGCCTTGTCCGACATCGTGCGGCCGGAGTCCGCCGAGGCTATCCGCACGCTTAAAGAGATGGGCATCGAGTCGATCATGCTCACCGGCGACAACTCCGCAGTGGCCGAGAGGGTCGCCGGAGAGCTGGGAATCGAGCGCTTCTTCGCTCAGGTGCTGCCCGCTGACAAGGCGGCCATGGTGCAGCGGATCCGCTCGGAGGGCAAAGTCGTCGCGATGGTGGGCGACGGTGTGAATGACGCACCCCCTCTGGCCACGGCCGATGTGGGGATCGCGATCGGGGCAGGAACCGATGTCGCTGTTGCCACGGCGGATGTGGTGCTCGTTCGCAGCGACCCGCGCGATATACCTACGGTCATCGCGCTCGCCCGGGTGACGTACGGGAAGATGGTGCAGAACCTTGCGTGGGCGACAGGCTACAACGTCATCGCCATCCCGCTTGCGGCTGGTGTCCTGGCGGGTGTCGGTGTGCTCCTAAGCCCGGCCATCGGGGGTGTCTTCATGTCTGCGTCCACGATCATAGTCGCAGTCAACGCGCGCATGCTGCGGATCAAGTAGCGAAGATCCCATGCGCTTGTGGGAGATGCGACCTATCTGCCTCTGACGGCGAGCCATGCATGCACGAACTCCGCCCATCCTTCGCCACGGTGCTTGAGCGTGGCAGCGACGTTGTCGCGCATCTCGGCGGCAGCCCGCACCCGGTCGTCGTCGAGCGCGTTCGCAACGAGCACGCACATGCCGGTCACGTCGGCCATCTCCACGTCCGTGGCGCTGTCCCCGATCGACAGCGCATCCTCCCGGGAGAGGCCACGGTGCTCCAGAACCTTGGTGATGGCGGTGGTCTTGTGCGTGCCGCGCGGCACCAGGTGATAGGCGTGCACCTCGGTCACGTCCACGAGCGTGTGCTTGGGTGGATTCACGATGCCGTTGTCGATGATGTCGATCGGGAGCGCCAACTCGTCGAGCGCCTGCTGTGCGAGGTCGCGGTCGACGTTGCCGCGAAGCACGTGCGTGGCCACGCGATCCACGTGCCACGGCGCGTGTTCCTCGATCTTGCCGGGAAACTCGCGCGCGAGTGTGTCGAGCGCGCCCACGCGAACGATCGCCTGCCACGGCGTCTCGCCGGGCTCCAGCGCGTCTTCGGGCCAGTCGCCCATGAGGTAGACGGGCTCCTCGCTCCGGTCGAACTGCACCACGCAGCCGAGCTCCGCGATGAAGGCGCGCCAGCCCATCAGGCGCGAGATCTCGCCGCATTGTGCCCGGTTTCGCCCGGTCGTGATGATGACGGGGATCTCCGCACGGTTGAGCGCTACGGCCGCCTCGGCCGCCGCGAGCGACGGCGCGCCCTTCGCATCGGCCAGCAGCGTGCCGCCAGGCGCGACCATAGTGCCGTCGACGTCGGTGAATAGGATCTTCGCGCGCCGGAGGGCGTCGCGGACGAAGACGGAATCGTTGAGATGCAGCGGGGCGGGGGACATGGCTCTCCTCGCAGGAATCGGTTCGGGCGTGCCTCCCTATTCTATAATGTGACGCGTGCGCCCGCGGGGCGTCTTATCCAGGAGGCCTGCAGTGACACCCGAACGGAACGATGGATCGATGGACGTGCCCTATCCGCAGTATCGGTGTGCGATCTGCGAGAAGGACCTTCCGCTGACCAAGACCCGCATGACCGTCACGTGCGACGAGCATCGTGCCGAGCGCGAGGACCTCGAGTTCGATATTCGTCCGGCCGTGACCGCCGACCGGCGCGACATCGAAGAGATATGCGATCGCGCCTGGGGCGAGACCGAGGTCGACGCATTCGGGCGCACGTACGACGTGCTCGCGGGCGAGAATCTCATCGCGGTGGCCGGCGGCTCGTTCGCCGGACTCATCTCGCTTGCCCTCGATCGGGGTGAGCTGGCGATCGTGCTGCTCACCGTGTACCCGCAGTACCAGGGCTCCGGGGTGGGGGCCGCCCTCGTGGAGGCCGCGGCCAACCTGGCCGCCGACAAGGGGCTGCCGTTCCTTAAGGTGGCCACCAGCAACGACGATATCCCCGCGCTCTACTTCTACCAGCGGCGCGGGTTCGTGTTCTATGACATCGAGGCCGGCACGCTCGTGGACCACCACGGCGAAGTCGTCGCCGGCTTCGCCGATATTCCCGTGCGCGACGAACTCCGTCTGCGCCGTCCGGTCTGCCGCTAGGGGGCCGTCCCGTCTGCCAAGGAGGCATCGTGTCAAAGCTTCATCGTGTCATCGCACTCACACTCTTCCTCGTCCTCAGCCTCGGCGTCGTCGCCGGCTGCTCGGCCAAGGATGAGCCGCCCGCACAGGAGGGTACCGAGAACCCCGTCGAGGCCGCCTCGCCCGAGCCGATCAAGATCGGCACGCTTCCCACCGAAGACGCGCTTCCGCTGTGGGTGGCCGAGGAGGAAGGCCTGTTCCAGACGACCGGCCTGAGCGTGGAGATCATCACATTCCAGGCGGCGCAGGAGCGTGATGCCGCGTTCGCATCCGGCGCGATCGATGCCTACATGGGCGACATCATCAACTCTGCGGCGCTCGAGGCCGGCGGCTCGCCGGTCTCGCTCGTCACCGTCATGCTCGGCGCCACGCCAGCCGAGGGTCGGTTCGGTATCGTGGCTAAGCCGGGCTCGAAGGCCAAGACCCTTGCGGATCTCGCGGGCGTGCCCGTCGCCACCTCTTCGGCATCCATCCAGGAGTACGTGTTCGACGGTCTTATGGCCGAGGCCGGCGTTCCTGCCGCCAAGGTCAAGAAGGAGGTCGTGGCTAAAGTCCCTGCGCGGTTCGAGCTGCTCATGAGCGGCAAGCTTGAGGCCGCCTCGCTTCCCGAGCCGCTTCTCTCGCTTGCCGTGTCCCAGGGTGCGGTTCTCATCGCCGACGACACGAAGGGCGCCAATCTTACCCAGACGGTGCTTGGCGTCTCGGACGGCTACCTGGCGTTGCCCGGCGGGATGAAGACCGTGAGTGAACTGCTGGGTGTATGGAACGACGCTGTCGCCACTATCAACAAGGACCCCAATGCATGGCGCGAGCTGCTTGTGGACAAGGCCCGACTGCCCGAGCCGCTTAAGAACACGTACATAGTCAACACCTATCCCGATGCCGCCGCTCCCACGGCGGAGATGGTGAACCCTGTGTTGGATTGGATGAAGGCTAAGGACCTCCTCAAGACCGAGGTCACGTACGACGACCTCGTGCAGCCGATGCCCGAGTAGGGCGGATTCCGTGGCAATCGTCGAGGTCAGTGGGCTGAGCGTTACCTACGCGGGTGTCGAGCGCGATACCATCGCGCTCGATCACCTTGACCTTGCGATCGCCGACGGAGAGCCGGTGGCGATCATCGGCCCGTCGGGTTGCGGGAAGTCGACGCTGCTGCTGGCGCTCGCCGGTCTCGTGCCGGTCGGCGAAGGCCGGGTCGCCGTCGGAGGGGATCCGGTCTCGGGACCCCGTCGCCGCACCGCTCTCATTCTGCAAGACTTCGGTCTGTTGCCGTGGAAGACCGTCGCACATAACGCCGCTCTGGGACTTGAGGTGCGCGGTGTCAAGCCCGAGGAGCGGCGTCGCATCGTGGGCGGGGCGCTGGAGCGGCTGGGGCTTGCCGAGTTCTCCAACGCGTATCCCGGCGAGCTCTCCGGCGGAATGCGGCAGCGGCTTGCGCTTGCCCGGGCGCTCGCGCTGGATGCCGACCTGCTGCTCATGGACGAGCCGCTCTCGGCTCTCGACGCGCTCACCCGGGAGGACCTGCAGAACCTGCTGCTGGAGATGTGGCGGCAGCGTCGGCACACGATGGTGTTGGTGACTCACTCGATCGAAGAGGCGGTGTTCCTCGGCCGCCGCGTTGTCGTGCTTTCGCCCCGTCCCGGCAGGGTGGCTGCGATCGTGGACAATCCCGGCATGGGGGAGGATGCGTTCCGGTCCACGAGCGCGTTCCTGGAACGATGCGTCGAACTCAGGCGCCTGCTGGAAGCCGAAGGGGCGCTCACCGCGCCCGTACTTGGCGCGGGGGTCCCATCGTGAGCCGCTGGATGCGCAGGCTCGGTGGTTACGCCGCCGCAAGCATCGTGCTGCTTGTGGGATGGGAACTGACGTCGCTGGCCATCGGTTCGCAGGCGTTCCCGGGGCCGCTTCCGGCTTTCCGGGACTTTGCCGCAGCCTTCGTGAGCGACCTTCTGCCGCACCTGGGCGTGAGTGGTTGGCGCGTCGTCGCGTCGATGGTGCTCGGGGTCACACTGGCCGCGCCACTGGGGTTGGCTATGGGTCGAGCGCCTCGGGTGGATGCCGTGGCCGCGCCGCTCGTGTTCCTCACCTATCCTGTGCCAAAGGTCGTGTTCCTACCGGTACTCCTCGTGCTTCTCGGCATCGGCGACGCGCCCAAGATCGCGCTCATCACCAGCATCGTGTTCTTCCAGATCCTCGTGACCGCACGGGATGCCGCGCGGGGCATTCCCGCCTCGGCGGTTCTGTCGGTGCGCTCGCTCGGGGCCACGCGGTGGCAGATCTTCCGACACGTCGTGGTGCCGGCCGCACTCCCCGACATCTTCACCGCGCTTCGGATCAGCACCGGAACGGCCATCGCGGTGCTGTTCTTCTCGGAGACGATCGCGGGGATGGACGGCCTTGGCTGGTACATCATCGATGCGTGGACCCGCATCGCGTACAGCGAGATGTTCGCCGGGATCATCGCCATGGCGCTGCTGGGGGTTGTGCTCTACGAGCTGCTTGAGGTTGCCGAGGCGCGAGTCTGCAGGTGGACGCGCGTCGGCCTGTAGATCAGGCTTCCATCACCCGTTCGACGGCTTCACGAAGTTCTCGCGGGTCGAACGGCTTGGTGAGGTAGTCGGTGCAGCCGAGCTCGGCGCCCCGTTTCTTGTCAGCCTGCTGGGCGGCCGTGGTCAGCATCACGACCTTGATCTGGGCTGTCTCGGGTCTCTTGCGCAGGAAGCCGAGCACCTCGAACCCGTCGAGCTTGGGCATCGTGACGTCGAGCAGCACCAGATCGGGCCGCTCTCTGATGGCCGCCTCCAGCGCATCCTCGCCGTCCACGGCCAGGATGAGCTCGTGCCCGAGTGAACGCAGCGATGCGCTTACAAGCATTCTGATCTGCAGGTTGTCGTCTGCTACAAGGATCTTGTGTGTCGCCACGGGTGCCCCTTCTCGTGACGGGCGGACGGTACGCTGCTAGTCGCGATCGCGATGCATGATGTTGACGATGGTGTGAAGCTTCGCCTCGCGCTTCGTTCGCTCGCGGGCCACCTCTTCACGCCGCTTCGGGTCGAGCATGGCTTCGATGTGCTCGGCCACTTCCGACGGCTTGAACGGTTTGGGGATGTAGTCGACCAGATCGTCCTGCATCTGCTCGACCTGCTCCTCGAAGGTGCCGGCCGCCGAGAGGAAGAGGATCGGGACATTGTTGCCGCGCTTCCGGATCTCCTCGCGCACCTGATGCCCGTTCATCTGCGGCATCATGACGTCGAGCACCACCAGGTCGGGCTTGTCGAACTCTATCGAGGACACGCCCTCAACGCCGTTCTCGGCGGTGATCACGTTATGACCACGGTTGCTCAGCGCCACCGTGAGCAGCTTGCGGATGTTGGGCTCGTCGTCCACCACGAGGATCTTGGCCATTCTTGGTCCCGCCTTTCGCCTTATGCTCCGAGAAGTTCAGACACTTTCTGCACGAGGTCCTTTGGAGTGAATGGCTTGCATATGTACTCGGTTGCGCCGCAGTTGAGGCCTTCCGCGACCTCTGTCGCCTGCGACTTCGCCGACAGCATCACAATCGGTATGTGCCCCGTTGCGGGGTTCTCGCGTATGCGCTTGGCGGCATCGTACCCGTTCATGATGGGCATCATGACGTCGAGCAGGATCAGGTCGGGCTGCTGCTCCTCGGCAAGCACGGTTGCGGCCTCTCCATCAGCCGCCGTTACTACCTCGTAGCCGTGGTTGCTCAGCGTGAACGTGACCAGCTTGAGGATATGAGGTTCGTCGTCGGCAACGAGGATCCGGCTCACTCCTTCGCCCCCTCAAGTTCGCAAGCGATCAGCGCCTCTACGCGCCGAACCAGCTCTTCGGGTGCGAACGGCTTGTCGAGTTTGGTCTCGGCGAGGCCCAGGATGTCGATCCGCGACCGGTCGATCTGGTGCGCGGTCATGACAACGATCGGGATGTCTTTGAGGTCGGGGTCGGTCTTTACGGCCTCGATCACCTGATAGCCGTCCATAACCGGCATCTGTAGGTCCAGAAGCACCAGTGTCGGCTTCTTCTTGCGGATGGCCGCCATCGCCTCCGCGCCGTCGTATGCGGCGGCGACCGAGAATCCTTTGCCCTTGAGCGTTGTGGATAGCACGCTCACGATGCTGCGGTCGTCATCCACAACGAGGATGACTGGCGATGCGACACTCCCAACCAGGTTGTTGATGATGCTGATGAGACGGGACTTGTCGATCGGCTTCTCCAGGTACTCGGCCGCGCCGAGTCGACACGAACGGCCCTCGTCACACACGATGGAGAGCACGACTACGGGAATGTTGGCCGTTAACGGATCGTCCTTGAATGCCTGCAGCAGGTCGAAGCCGTCTCCGTCGTCGAGCATGACGTCGAGTGTGATGACCTGCGGGTTCGTCGTCCGGGCCTTCTGTATGGCTTCCTCGGCGCTGTGCGCCTTCTCGACCTCGTATCCCTGTCCGACAAGGTAGGTCTCCACCAGGTTGGCGATCTCGGGGTTGCGGTCGACTACCAGCACACGACCGCCGATCTTGGCCGAACCCTCAACGCCGGGGGTGCGAACCAGGTCCTTTGGCGCGACGGGCAGCGAGAACCAGAACGTGGAGCCCTTGCCTACGGTACTCCGCGCGCCCACACGGCCGCCGAGGAGCTCGATGATGCTCTTGCAGATGGACAGTCCCAGGCCCGTGCCGCCAATCTCGCGGGTAAGGGAGGAGTCAACGCGATAGAACTTGGTGAAGAGCCTCTTCTGGTCGGCCTTCTCGATGCCGATGCCCTGATCGACGATGCTGACGACGATCATGTCGCCCTCGCGCTTGGCGCGCACGGTGACGACACCGCCGGCGGGGGAGTACTTGATCGCGTTGCTTACGAAGTTGAGCAGCACCTGTCCAACACGGTCCCGATCGCCTGCGGCGCGCGGCAGGTCGTCGGGCATCTTGACGACGATCTTGTGGCCGGACTGCTCGCCCACCGCTGCGAAGGTGTCGACCACGCCCGCGGCCATATCGGCCAAATCGATGGGCTGCACCTTGAGATGGATACGCCCCGACTCGATCCTGCTGATGTCCAGCATGTCATTGATGAGTTGGACCAGCCGGTCCGAGTTCTCCTTGACGATCGAAAGAAACTCCCGCTGGATCTCGTTGATCTCGCCGGCCTCGCCCTCGAGGATGAGGTCGATGTAGCCCTTGATCGAGGTGAGCGGCGTCCTGAGCTCGTGCGATACGGTCGAGACGAACTCGTTCTTCATCTGACCGATCTCGCGCTCGGCGGTGACGTCGTGGAGCGTAGCCACGTAGCCGAGATACCCGCCGTGCTCATCGAGCACCGGATCGGTCCTCACGTCGAGAATACGGTGCGCGGGCTTCTCAAGGCGTACCTCGCGAATCTGCGAGCCGTCGTACGCCGGGTCGAATCCGTCCTCGGCAACCATATCGAGCAGGTCCCACAGCGAACGCCGCTTGCCAAGCACCGACTGGGCCTTGATGCCGATCAGATCGCATGAAGCGGGATTGATGTACGTGATCACTTCGTCCGGGTCGAAGACGATGAGGCCGTCTCCGGTACTGGCGAGAATCGCTTCGGCCTGCTTGCGATAGCTTTCCAGAGCGCTCTCGTCCCGGATGGTGACGACTGCGGCCCGACGATCGCAGCTGTTGTACGGAGCGATGGTTGCCGTGAGCATCCGCTCATCCACGATGAGGTGAGCGTGCAGGGGCTCGCGTCGAGCACGCGGACGGAGGAGATGCTCGATGGCCTCCTCGATCTTCGGCTGGCCGAGCGAGGTGTAGGGCTTACCCACGATCTCGCCGCGACTCTTGCCAAGCATCTCTTGCGCGGTCTCGTTGAATACGCGGACATCGCCATCTGGTCCGATGGCGATGAGCCCCTCGCTCGTCTGGGCCATCAGAGCACGGATGTGCATATGCGAACGCCGTTCGTCGGCAGAGCGCGGCATGCTACCACCCTTCGACGGGCACACCTCTCCAAGGGGACGTATTCGCTTGCGGGGGATTAATCCCTGCCTAGGGGAGAAGGGAATTCCTTAGTGAATCCACGAACGAGTGTCATGCGACAGACGGTCGAGGCGGACAGTGTGCGGTAGGGAAGCCGGGGGGGCGAACAAGGCGTCGATCTCCGAGGTGCGCTTCCTTGGCGGGCTGAATGCAGTCACGCAGGCTGTGCGCAACGCGGTGATGGCGGCGCTGGACTGAGAGTGAGTGAGGGTCCCAACAACGAGCGGCCGTTGGGACAGCGAGTAACACGCGGGGCCCGGCACATAGCCGGGCCCCGATCATTTGTGTGGTGCCCCCGGCATGATTCGAACATGCGACACCAGGTTTAGGAAACCTGTGCTCTATCCCCTGAGCTACGAGGGCGATTGGTGCATCTGCGCTGGTCAGAGGCTCACTCTCAACTATATGCCCGAGATGCCGAGCAGGAGAGTAACTGCATGGCAACTGTAGCGGGTCATACAACCCGTGATTCCGAGTCTTCGCGCCCGTACATGGTATCCGACTCAGACCGTGTCCACCAACTTGCGAAGTCAGCGTGGATGACGGTACCTGCGACGCCGTCTTCCCTCACGACGATGTCGCCCAGAGTCTTCGCGGCCCGCCCAGAGTCGCTTGGAAGCAAGTGACCGTATGTCGACATGATCAAGTCGCCAGACCCGGGGCTGTGGCCCAGCAGTGTCGCAACCAGCTTGGGGTTCACGCCCTCAGACAGCAGTATCGTGGCAAAGGTGTGTCTGATGCAGTGTGGGGTAAACCTCGCCAGTTCCATCTCCTCGACAATCGGCTTGAACACCCGATGAATGTTGCTGCGATGAAGCGGAGCACCCTGCACCGTGGGGAATACGAGATCAAGCTCATTGGGCAGTTGCCCATCCAGGTGTTTGCGGAGCACGTCGAGCACTCCCTCGCTCACGGGAATCGAACGACGGCTCGTCTTGCTCTTGAGCCGGAAGAGAAGCACGCCGTCCTGGATCTGTGTGCGCACGAGAATCTGGCTGTTCTTCCAATCGATCGCAGCGACTTGGAGACCAGCGATTTCCCCGAAGCGCAAGCCGGTGGCAAACCACACGGTGAACAGGGCCTTTGTGTGCTCTGGCGCGAGGTCGATGAAACGGCGGATCTGATTGGTGTCGAGTACGACAATCTCCTTCTGACGGAGTTCGCCCTTCGGCTGGTTAGTCACATCTTCTGCCGGTGAGCGAGTGATTATGCCGTCACGAACCGCACGCCTCAGCACCTGGCGCAGGCGGGTCAGCGATTTCCTCACCGTATAGGGAGAGCATCCAGCTGCCACTAGCCTCGCGAGATGGGTCTCGCAATCCTGCGTCGTGATCGACTTGATGGGCACGTCGCCGAAGTGTTCGACGAGCCGCTTGCAGGTGAGGCGGTAGTCTTCTTGCGTCGAATCGGCCAGCTGGTTGATCGTCGCCAGGAAGGTGACGATGTACTGGTTGAAGAGCACGATCTTTGGCTTCGGATCCTCGCCCAGCACGATGCGGCGACGGAGCTCCTCGGCTTCGAGCAGTGCATCCCTCTTGCGGGGCCACGTGTGCGTATAGACGTAGCGCCCGCGCACAGAGTCGTAGACCTTACCGGTGTAGCGTTTGGTGCCGTCCTTCAGCGTCTTCATGATGATGTGTGCCATCACACACTCCTTCCTGCATCGCGGGAATCGGGGGTTTCCGAATCGCGCCGGCCGATCCATTGCACGACTTCGGTAGGCGAGAAGCGCTTGTAACGTCCGAGTTGGTAGTACGGCATGTCGTACTGACGGCACGCCGAGTACACCCACTTGGGGGTGACGCTTAGCAGATCCGCAATCTCGGTCGCGGTGACGAGGCGCTCACGTGGAGCGCAAGGGATTGTAGGCATGGTAGACCATCTCTCTGGGCACAGGGATGCCCGGGAACGTCACGCCTCAAGGGCGTGAATCGAATGAGATGGCCTCCCGCTTACGGTGTGCGTGGAGTCGGGGGTGAAGCTGCTATGGAAGGCCGATGAGTTGGCCGAACGACCCCAGGAACACTCTTTCATCCCGGCGGTTGGACTCCGCGTTCGGTGCAGTTGCCTGGTGCGAGTCCCTCGTCTTGGTCCCAGCCACGCTTGTCTGGGCTTGGCGGTAGTGCGAGCTGTGTGCCGGTTACTCCTTCCAGATGGAGGGCAGAGAACTTGTCACCTACGGAGCTCCGTGGAATGCGCCGTTGGTGATGACCGCAATCGGATTCGAACTACTCGTCCGTACCTCACTCCTTTCGTCAGCGTTCTGAATTCATCACGATCATGGACCCAGATCGGATGACTTGTCCAAGTACGACAAAGTAGCAGTAAGTGAAACAAAGTAGTCCCAAGTGATGGAAAGTGCCCAGCCTTTTCGCAGCAATTTCTCCGTACATCAGTCCATGACGCCGTTAGACCCACACGAATGCCGCTTAGCGTCACTTGATGACCGTTTGGCGATTCGCTTCGAAACCGAAGACGTATTCGGGCGCTGGTTCGTACTGTTCTAGATATACGGCCCCCACTTGATGGAAGAACTGTGTCCACTCCCAGAGACACTAAGAGGAAGAAGAGAAGAGAACTCCAATGAGAGAAGTCACCAGAGCAGACATTCGGAAGCACAAGAGGCAAATCGAGGCCTGGTATCCCTATGAGCCGAAGCCTTTGCCGACAAGGGTTCAGGCGGGGTCGTTCTTTGTGACTGATCCTCACACGGTGAAGCTTGTGGAACAGCACTTAATCCCGTCGATGCCGGCGGCGCTCTTCTTTAGTGGGTCATACCGTGTGGAGCCGCGTGGTCCGAACGCATACGAAACGATAATCCGTGACTTCGAGCGAGTGATTAGGGCGGCGGGTCACGAAGGTCGATACTTCGCCGTGGCAGCCAAGAACGAACGTGAGGGACGCCGGCACATCCACGCGATCGTGGACTACGGTCCCCATATTCCGGCGCTCGGGAACCTATGGGCAGACGCCCATGGGATGTGGCGTGCTGGACTAGCCGACCCAGGTGCCTTCTATTACGTCGGAAGACACGCGCACCCTAACCGCATCGAGAGTGTCGTGCTCGACCGCACCATGCTCGATGCGTTTACTGGCAAGACGGCCGGCGCCACGAGAATCAAGTAGAGCAACCCCGATGTCGAAATCCGCCCCCGCTCCCGGTACTACATAACTAGGGCTACCACTTCGAAGGGATTCCAATGACTGAGCAACGCGGAACCGCACCGATGGACGATCCAGACTTCCGGGATTATCTCGACCGTGAGATCACCCAGGCGTTCGTCGATGGCCCGGGCAAGCACCTCACCCTGGTCATCTTGGCGGCCACAAC